>DATEAO010000053.1:0-17985 GCA_035288345.1 Candidatus Methylomirabilota bacterium
AAATGTTCCGCTCTGAGTCTGTACCTCCGTGAGGCTGAGCGTGGCTTCCGCCGGCGGCCGGTTCAGTGTGAGCTTGAACCACCCGAAATCCTGGACTCCGTCATTGGGGCCCCCCCCCGATAGCTTCTTGTATGAAATGGGCGTATATCTCCGGCAGTGGATCCCCAAGCTCTTCAGAGACAAACGAAATGCTGCCGGTCGCTGTTGAGGCGACGACCTCGCCTGTCTTGAGATCAATCAGCGCCCAGAGCACCGGATTGACGCCAACGGGGAAAGAGGGATTTAACGAAACCTGTGACACCGGCTCGAGGTTCCCTTGTTGATTGACGCCCAATACGGGGAGCGTCACCCGAGGACTTCGCAGGGTCGTGAGGTTAACCACTACCACTCCGAGGAGACGCCCGGAGTTATCGGCGGCGATGTCCCACAGATACCAACCATACGGCCGATCCTCAGTCCCAAAGAGGCTGTTGTGCGCGACATCCAAGACGAGGTCAAAGTTTTCGAGAAAAGGCGCTGATTGGGCTTGGACTGTCTCAAACATAAGCGGACCGAATTCATAATGGTCCAGGACATAGCTTCCGCACGACGGACAAATCGACGGCTCAGGCTTCCAGCGCATTACGGTCTTGCGCGGATCATATCGTGCCACCCGCTGACGATAGTTGATGGTCTGAGAAACATTGACGGTGGTGCCGAGGGACACCCCAAAGGGAAACACGGCTGAGTTCTTTTGAGTGAGCATGACCACCGGGCCGTCTGGAACGGGCTCGGATACTAACTCTACTGAGTTCGGTTGGCGCGGCACCTCGTACGCGATGATTCGGTTCGGCTGATCTGGCCCCATGGGTGTCCGGGCGATCAGCAGGTTCTCCTTCGGTCCAGCACGTCGTTGAGGAAGCTGTTCCGCGGATCGTAATACTCCTCGGCATTCCCTCGAAATCCTTCTTCTTCGAACATGACCTCCCTGAGGCGGTGGAGTGTTCGGAGCGGTCTGATAGGTCTCCCCTTGCTCACGTTGGTTGCAAGCTGGTCAAGGCGACCTAAGTAGCGGGGAATCTGCAGATCAGGATATTGCGTCTTCGCGATCAGGAGGGCGGCCTCGGCAAGGTCCATCGCTTCACCCTGCTGCACGACCTCGGCAAATCGTCTGACATCACGATCCATTGGGATAGTTGGAGAGCTCGATCAAGTTGCCATCAGGGTCGCGCACGTAGATGGAGTCCATGAGCCCAATGCTCAGCCAGTGACTTTGTGACAAAACAGAGGTCACTGGAACCCGTAGTGGGACGGAGGGCGTTCGGCTCGAACTCTTTCCCGGCTTCATGCAGGTTGATCTTCTGCGCTCGACGGCCAACGCGATCCGACCGTTCCCGAACCTGACCACCTGCATCTCGGGCGCGCGCGCGAGTAGAAGTCGCAGGCCGCCTGGATGTTTGACCCGTGAGCGCGATATGGTCGATCCTGCAGGGTCACAGATGGTCACTGCACTCGGGTCATCTTCACAATGAGAAGCTTGCCCGGGGTCTCCTTCAGGGTGATCTGAAAACGGTCGCCGGGCTTCACTCCGGAGAGCATCTCCGGAGATTCTACGTAGAACGCCATGGACATCGACTTGTCCATGTCCAAGGCAGGGATCGGGTCATGCTTCACCAGCACCAGATCCTTCCCCCACAGCTCCTCGACCACGGCGGTCGTTCGGTAAGTCCCCTTCTCTGGCGTGAACGACTTCCACGCCACCCAGGCCCCGGCCGCGATGACAAGGAGAGAGATTCCGACTGACGCCCAGGTTCTGACTGCTCCGCTGGAGTGGTTCATGGTCACGCTCTACCCCGCTGGCGAGCTGGGGTCAGTCTGACCTTCTGGGTTTGCCTTTCATCATCTCGGGCGTGATGATCCAGGGCCCGCTACAGGCTTCCTGCACCATATACACTGTCGCGTTCACCGATGTGCCGAGCGTGACGATATAGAGTCCACCCGCCACGATGGTCGAGCCGATACACAATAGACCGCGAAGGGGGATGTTCGCTGAAGTCAGAAGCACACTGCCAACCCGGTACCCCACGCCGTACTCGTCTTGCCTCTCCGTCATCTCTTGGGAGTGAGCTGCGGCGTCAAGCTCGCTCTCGTCAGCCCAGGCTGGAGCAACGATTGCCAGAAGGAGCATTACGATCGCAATACTCACCCATTTGAATTGCCCCATCATCTCCTCCCTTAATTACTCGTGCTCATGTTGGTAGTTGGCCAGGCCGGACAATGCTGGTGGCCACACTATAGCAAAGGGATGCTTACCCGTTCAACAAAGCTGGGGACCGGGGTCCGGGCCCAGGGGTTCGGGATGAACGGTTCACGGGGAAATGATCTGATTCAGCGAATGATGTTTAGGAAGTTGAGGTAGAATGACCCAACGAGATCGGGAGGGGATGGATGGTTCCATTTGTGTTGTTCATCGTCACTGTGCTGGCGCTGGCGACGGCCGCCTTTGCCCTCTACAATGCTGAGCCGGTGACCGTGAGGTTCTTCACCTGGAAAACGGAGCAGGTTCCGTTGGCCGGGGTCATCCTGACCGCGGTGGCCCTGGGGGCCCTGCCGGTCAGCCTGGTGGGGCTTATTGGTCGAGTGAGGCTCAGGCACCGAATCCGTCAGCTCGAGGCAAGGGTCCAGGAGTTGGAAGAGGCAAACACAAAGGGTGATGGAAGAAAGCGTTAGGCTTCCTGAAACCATCGCTGCTCTTCTGGAGGGCGAGCAGCAGGAGCGGCTGGCTCAAATGCTCGAGGAATCCCACCCTGCGGACATCGCCCAGGCGCTGAGGCAGCTCCCGCTGAGCCAGCAGACCGCCGTGTTCAGGCTCCTGGCTCGGGAGCAGGCCGGGGCGGTCCTCCACGAAATGGATGACCAGACGCTCCTCGAGCTTGTCCGCGCGCTGGATGAGGCGGAGCTTTCGGGCATCCTTGACCGGATGCCGGCCGATAACGCTGCGGAGGTGGTGGGCGACCTCCCGGAGGAGCAGGCCGAGAAGATCCTGGACCTGATGAAGGAGGAGCAGGCTGAGGAAGTCCAGGAGCTCTTGGAGTACGGCGAGAAGACCGCGGGCCGGATCATGTCACCCGACATGGTGGCGGTCCACGAGGAGATGACGGTCAGCCAGGCCATCGACCACATCAGGAAGTCAGTCTCCACGGAGCAGGCGTTCTACATCTATGTGGTGGACGACCACGAGCACCTGGTTGGCGTGGTTCCGTTGCGCCGTCTCCTCACCGCGGACCCCTCAACGCCCGTCAGGCTGATCCGCAATGAGGAGGTGGTTAGTGTCACGCCTGAGACCGACCAGGAGGAGGTCGCCAGGCTGGTGACGAAGTATAACCTGTTGGCCATCCCGGTGGTGAGCGGGGATCGCCGCCTCTTGGGAACCATCACCGTGGACGACGTCATTGACGTCATTCACGAGGAGGCCACCGAGGATATTCAACGGTTCGGAGGGGCTGGCGGGGACGAGACCGTGTTTGACCCTCCGGCGGTCGTGTTCAGCAAGCGGATGATCTGGCGGTTCATCAACCTGGCTACGGCGATCCTGGCAGCTTCAGTGATCGGTTTGTTCGAGGAGTCGATTCAGTCGCTCGCCACGCTGGCCATCTTCATGCCGATCGTCGCGTCGATGGGAGGGATCGGCACCACTCAGACCGCCACAGTGGTGATTCGAGGGATCGCCTTGGGGGACATGACCACCGCCCACATCTGGCGAGTGCTCAAAAAGGAGCTGAGCCTCGGGCTCTCGACCGGCGCGACGACCGGGGTGTTCATGGCGACGATCGCCTACCTTTGGAAGGGGCAGCTCCTTTTGAGCGTGATCCTCGGGATTGCATTGACTTTCAACATGTTGGTCGCCGCGGTGGTGGGGACATTGATTCCCCTTCTGCTCAAGGCCTTCCGGCTGGATCCTGCGATCGCCTCCAGCGTGATCATCACCACATTCACCGATGTCTTCGGGTTCTTCTCGTTCCTCGGGCTCGCGACCCTGATGATCCGCTTCCTGCTCTGATTGCGGCGCGGGCGCCCGCACCCATAGTTTTTCGAAGCAAATCTCTGGACATGGGCGCCCGGGCTGCGCCACGCCCGCGCCTGAACCCTGAAGGTTGGCACGGGCAAAGCCCGCGTGCGAAGTGCCGAAGAGCGCCACGCCCGCACTCCGGTGCAGCTCAGCGTGGCGGCCAAAGCAGCACTCGAACGGAGCGAGGCGCCGGATGGGACCCCCTCCCTGGCCCCGAGAGTTTCTGCTTGGCAAACCGTACCGGGTATGGTAGAACTTCCCTGGCTTTTCTCTATAACCTGAACCTGGTACTTATTCGCCGTCTCCTCCTACACACACTGTCACCCGTGGCAGTTGACGCTCGGCATCAGACGGAGGGGGGATGCCGTTGGACGCACTGTTAGAGAAACGGCACGTACAGCGCGCGTACGCAATCTACTCCCCTATCTACGACTTTCTCTTCGACTGGATCTTCCATCCCGGCCGTCTCACCGCAATCCAGCAGGTCGGTATCCAGCCCAACGACCGAATCCTGGAGGTGGGGATAGGGACCGGGCTGAACCTGCCCCTCTACCCCACGAATTGCCAGCTCATTGGCATCGACCTCTCGGAAGGCATGCTGGAGAAGGCCCAGTCGAAGGTCGCCGAGTTGGCGCTTGACAATGTGACCCTGAAGGTGATGGACGCCTCGGCCATGAGCTTCGCAGACAACGAATTCGACCGGAGCCTGGCCACCTATGTGATCAGCGCGGTGCCGGACCCGGTTGGGGTGCTTAAGGAGATGCGGCGGGTCACGAAGCCGGGTGGGACGATCGTGATCCTGAATCATTTCCGGAGCGAGAATCGGATCTTCGCCGCGATCGAGGACTTTCTCTCGCCCGTCTGCACACGCTTGGGATGGAAGTCCAACCTCGCCCTGAACCCACTCCTCAGCCAGGTCGGCCTCACCCCGGAAGTGAAAGACCGCGTCAACCTCTTCAACGGGTGGCGCCTCATCAAGTGCGTGAACGCTAAGTAGAGACGGGATCGGGGTCCGGGGTCCGGGGTTGAGTCGCTCGGAAACCCGAACCCTCGGAGCCGTCGGCTTGGTCATTCGAGCTGGACTTCTCATCATTGCTATTGCGCTGGCGCTTCCCGCTTGCCACGCGGGATGGGCCGCGCTCAAGAGCGGCGCGTTTCTCGCTGAGTTCCTCACAAACGGTGACTTCCCGCTCCTGACCCGCCTGACGTTTCGGCCCATTCAGACCTCGCTTCTGCTCAGCGCGCCCTTACGCCCAGTCAGGGCAGACCTCTATCGCCCGGCCCGATTCTTCTCCGTTCCGGGCCTTGTGCTCGTTCATGGCTTGGCGCCTCAGGGGAAAAAAGACCCTTCGCTGCAGCGCGCAGCCAGACTCCTCTCTCGGGCCGGCATGATAGTGATGGTCCCGACGATCGAAGGGCTCACCACGCTCAGGCTTCGGCCCGAGGACAAAGAGGGCGTGGTCGCCGCGGTGGAGCAGCTCCGCATTTCTCGCGGCGTTGACCCCCAACGGCTCTCGCTCCTTGGGGTCAGCGTTGGCGGCGGTGTCGCCTTACTCGCCGCCGCCGATCCGCGCATCTCGCATGGCGTCAGGCAGGTGGTGACCCTGGGAGGGTATGCGTCCACCAGAGAGCTGTTGCGCTACTTTCTGACCGGGGCGTACAGCTATGGCAGAGTCAACGGTCTAGGCTCCCCACAGCCGGAGGCAGCTCGCCACTTTCTCCTCACGAACCTGGATCTCCTCGAAAGCCAAGCTGATCGCCGGACACTCTCTCGACTCTTCGAGTCTGGCGGTGGCTCGACAGAAGCTCTCGGAGCGGAAGGGCAAGCGGTCTACCGTCTCCTGATAAACCGCGATCCCTTGCAGGTTGACGCCCTCATCAACGCGCTACCTGAGGACCTACAGGGCCTGATTGACAACCTCTCCCCGCTCGCCGTGCTCCCGCAGTTACGCGCCCGCCTACTGCTCCTTCACAGCGTCACTGACCCTGCGATCCCATTCACTGAAAGCCTGAGACTCGCTGACGCTGCCCGGAACCACGTCCTGATAAAACTGGTGCTGCTTCGCCTCCTGACCCATGTCGAGCCAGGAGAACAAGGCCCTGGTTGGAGGAGTAGTCTTGGCGAGCTCGCCACCCTCTGGAGCGTTCTCTACCAGCTACTCCACTAGCTCGCCGCATCTCTTCTCCTCTCCCCAATTTGGGGGGAGAGGCGGGGCGAGGGGAGCTTACCGGGCAACGCCCGCGCCGGAGCGGAGGTAGGCGACTGCGTAAGATGGAACAGGACTTTTCAGCATCCCGCGGTGTTGTGACGAGGCGATCAGTAAACGTTACTGGGAGGGCGGAGAGGGCTCGGCTCCTTTTTTCTCGGGTAGCGGAGGGAGTGAGCGAAGCAATCGGATTCGAAAGACAGTTCCGGCCCCCGGTTCACTCTGAACCGTGATGTTCCCGCCGAGACTTTCCACAATCTTGTGCACGACGGCAAGGCCGAGCCCTGTCCCTTCGCTCCGACCCTTGGTGGTAAAAAAGGGCTCGAAGATGCGCGGCAAGACTTCAGGGGGAATCCCAACGCCGGTATCGCTCACGACGATCTCGACCCAGCGCCCCGGTATGCCATCGGGATTAATCAAGGACGCCGTGGCCACCTCAAGCCGACCGCCCTTCGGCATGGCCTGACAGGCATTCAGGAGGAGGTTCAGGAGAAGCTGCACCATCTGGTCGGGATCGCCATTAAGGCGGGGCGTGGGGCTCGCCGGACGAGTGACAACGGAGATCTGCTGGTAGTCGGTTTTCGGGCGAACCAGTCCCAGCGCTTCTTCGACCATCTGGTTCACGTCGTAGAGCAACGCGATATGGGTGGAAGGAGCCGCCAACCGCATGAGGTGTTGCGTCAAGCGCATGAGCCGCCGAATCTCGCCGTCGACCTTCTTCAGGTAATCCTCAATCGGACGATCTTGACTGACGCGGATGAGCTGGACGTATGTGGCAAGCACGGTCAACGGGTTTCGGATCTCATGCGCAAGACTCGCGGCCACCTCGCCGATCGTCACAAAGCGAGCGGCTTGCAACAGCTCTTCTCGCGTGCTGTGAAGCGCTTGCTCGGCCACATGGAGCCGACGCCGCAGCCGGCTCCGCTGGAGCCGGAGACGGCCGTTTTTCTGCGCGAGGAGCTCCACCCCACGGCGGTTATCCAGGTTGATCCGGTGCTTGATGAGGGCGCGGCCGGCCAGGTCGCGGAGCTGGTCAACGTCGAATGGCTTCACCACGTACGTGAAGGCGCCGCGCCGCATCGCCTCCACCGCGGTTTCGAGCTCGTGGAGCGCGGTGATGACGATCACCTCAAGATCGGGGTCGGTGGCTTTGGTGCGCTCCAGCACATCGAGGCCGTGCATCTCGGGAAGCTTGAGGTCGAGCATCATGAGGTTTGGAGCAACGCCGCCGACCTTCTCGAGCGCCTCGGTCCCGGTGTGGGCAGTCACGACTTCGAACTCGTCCGAGAAGACCAGTTCCAGAGAGGAGCAGACGCCCTCCTCATCGTCCACGACAAGCAACACCGGCTTCGGGTCCTGATTCGACTCGCCTTCCGGGGTCATCGTCCCCTCACTCTACAGGCTGTTGGAAAGCACTGAGTAGCCGCAGGTTGTTCAAAAAGGTCCAGATGCAAGGCGGCGCCGTGCCTGCCGGCAGGCAGGAGGAAGCGAGGAGTGAGGCGTACTCAGTCGTACGTCGCAACGACGAGCGACGAAGCCAACGCCGCAGATGGGCCTTTTTCAACAGCCTGCTACACTCGGGCCGCCGGGGCGGCAGACGCGGCGCGCGGCCACGATGATCGAGCCTCGGGGACAAACACAGGAAGAATCACCGTGAAGGTCGTCCCTACTCCTGGACTGCTTCGAACGGTGACCTGACCGGCATGGTCTTCAATGATTTTGTGGGTCACGGCCAGGCCAAGCCCGGTGCCCCGCTTCTTCGTGGTGAAAAAAGGATTAAAAATCTTCTCGCTGTTCGCCGGGGCGATCCCGGCCCCGGTGTCCTCGATTTCCACACGCACCCCCGGGCCGGGGCCTGCTCGCAACGGGAGCGGGGTTGGGGAAACAGACGTCACCCAGCCCGTTCGAATCGTCAAGCGTCCGTGAGAGGCCATGGAATCGATGGCGTTCGTCACCAAGTTCAGCAGGGCCCGGTAGAGATGCTCGGGGTCTGCCTTGATCAGGGGAAGGTCTCCCGTATAGTCTCTGACGACCGTGATCTGCTTTTCGTCGAGCTGAGCCGATTGGAGCGTGAGAATTCGATCCATGAGGTTGCAGAGCGAAACAGGCTGGAATAACAGCCGAGCCGGACGAGAGAGCTCGAGCAACCCTTCGATGATCCCGTTGATCCGATCGAGCTCCGGCGGCACAATCTCCAGAAACTTGCGGCGATAGGTCTCATCGTGGAATTTCTCCGGCAACATTTGCGTGTAAGCGCGGAGCGCCACGAGAGGGTTCTTGATCTCGTGCGCCAAGCCAGCCGCCAGAGTGCCCACCGCAGCCAAGCGATCAGCGCGTCGAAGCTGTTCTTCAAGCTGGTGAATGACCGAGAGATCCCTAAACACCCCAACGACGCCAAGGATTTTCCCTTCGCTCCCCAGGAGTGAAGAGGTTGTGATTTCCACTTGGGCGCTTGATCCGTCGGCACGCGTCATCGTGAGCGATGGCAGCGTGACTGAGGCAGAAGTCGAAAGAGTTTCCACCAACGCGCCCGCGATCTCCTGCGGATCGGGAAGGACCTCTAAGACAGAGCGGCCTCGGGCGCTCGAAGAGAGCCCGGTCAGCCGCTCCAGCGCCGGATTCGTGGTCACGATGCGCCCGTCACGGTCAATCGTGAGAATGCCGGTCGGCATGGACCCCAGAATGTGGTCGGTATAGCTCTTCATGTCAGAAAGCTTCTTAAAGCTGGTCTCAAGCTCAGCGTGTGTCCGTTCAATGTCGGTCCGCTGCTGCAGCAGCGTGGCCGCCATGTGGTTAAACGTCAGCGCGAGCGTCCCGATCTCATCGAGCGTGGTGGCGTCAATCTTCTGATCCAGGTCGCCCTCCGAGATCGCCCGGGCAGCATCTGAAAGCTGGCGGAGCGGGCGAGCGATCCGGGTCGCGACCCACGCCGAGGCAACCCCGCCAAACACAAGCGTCAGCCCGGCGAGAGCCAACAGCTCCCAGCGGGTCCTCGCGATTTCCGCTTCCATGCGGCGCTTCGAGAGGCCGATTCGCACTGTCCCCCATTTCCCGGATGAGCCCTCCACAAACACAGGTGCCGCCATGTCGTAGATCGCTTCCTTGCGGAGCCCAGTCTCCTGAACGAGAAGGGATATTGCCTCAGCCGCCCGGCGGTCAATCTCTCCATCAAGCACCAATCCCACATGTTCGGGGTGCTGGCTATACGCTGCGACCTTGCCTTCCCGCTCCAGAATAATGGCGTATACAACATCCACTTCCTTCGCGAACTTCTCCACATTCTGTTCGAGCGCGGTGTAGTTGTAGAGCAGCAAGGAGTTCCTGGACATCGTCGCGAGGTTTTGCGTCAGGATCATGCCCCGCTTCTGGACTTCACCGATGATCGCTTCACGCTGACGATGCTCCACAATCGCCATGAACCCCAGCAGCACGACCAAGAGCACCGACACAACGGCGACGGCAAACTTCGTCCGAAGCGACCATCGCTGCCACCGCCGGGATGTCAATTTGGGCAGTCTCATCTCTTATCGAGCCAGACTTTTCGCATTGGAACGTATGGGTCACCCAATGCGTTCACTTCAAAGCCTTTCACATACGGCTGAAGCACCCGGTGATAAATGTAGTGGACCAGCGGCACCAGCGGAGCATCATTCAAGATAATTTGCTCGGCCGTTCTGTAGAGCGCCATACGGCGGTCTACAGCTCGTTCGCGTCGCGCCTCGATCAGCAGGTCATCCACGACTGGATTACGATAATCCATGTAGTTTCGTTGTCCCTGTGAGTGGAAGAGGTTGAAGAGAAAGTCATCAGGATCCGGAACGTCGGCGTACCAGGCGTAGCGATAGAGTGACAGCTTCCTGGCCTCAAGGTCTCTCACATATGACGGCCAGTCGGTGTTGTAACGAATCACTACTTTCAACCCCACTTCGCCCCATGCGCGCTGGATCGCGGTATCTTCCTGGACAGCGATAGGCTCTTTCACGCTTGACCACAGCTCGATGGGCGCCACGCCGTCCCCGTTTCGATACCCGGCTTCCGATAGTAAGGCTCGGCCTTTAAGGAGATCGTAGGGAAGACCCAAAAACGATGAGCCTTTATCCTCTATCGTAAGACGTGAATACTGGGCGGGAAGTGCATATCCGTGGAGCTGAAGATGATACACAGCGAGGCTTTTCGGGATGATTCGATCCGATGGGAGATGATACCCACTCGACACGTCGGGCAAACTGACCGACTTGTTAATCGCGTAATTCATCGCCTGGCGGATGCGACGATCCTTGAGTGGACCTTTCTGGGTATTAATTCCTAAGAATTTGAGCGCCAGAATCGGCTTGTGTAGGACCGTGTAGTTTTGAGTCATACGGCGCGCTGTATCGCGCGACAGAGTAGTATCCTCCAACTGAGCATGCAGAAACTCTCCGAGCATTTGGCCGTATTGGGCCCCGGCGAAGATCTTGTACACCACACGATCCAGAAACGGCCTCCCTTCAAAATAATCGTGGTTGGCTTCCAGAATGATTTGGCTGCGATCCCACCGGACAAACCTAAACGGTCCGGTTCCGACCGGCTCACGACCAAAGGCATCGCCCTTCGCTTCCACCACTTCACGAGGGAGGATCTTGGCGTGGCCAAGCGCGAGCCAGGCCGGGAATGGTCCCGAGGGTTCTTCCAGTGTAATGCGAACCGTGTGCCGGTTCAGGACCTCCAGCCCCTCAACCCTCTGCACTTGCCCTTGCTGGAATGCACGCGCGCCCTTCACCATCGAAAGGAGCTGGACCTTTTTGCTCCCCCGGCGATTATCTAGAAGACGCGTGAAGGAGTACACGACATCGTCCGCCGTCATTTCCCTTCCGTGATGAAACCTTACACCTTTCCGGAGTAGAAACGTCCACACCAACCCGTCCTTCGAGGCTGTCCACGACTCAGCGAGCCCCGGGGCGAGATTCAAATTCGCGTCGTACCGTACCAACCCATCAAAGACCTGTTCGGCAATGGTAATACCGTATAGGTCAGAGATCTTTGGTGGATCAAGGGTAGACGGTTCATGCTCCAGCGACCGGCGGTAGATCCCACCTATCGAAGGCGTCGCAACGCCCCGCTCGCTCGAATTTCCGCTGGTGGATATCAAAGGCGCAACGGAGAGCGTGCCGAAGACGCTTATAGCCACAATCCACCCCAAGGGGAATTTGCTACTCATACTCACTTCCGATCCAGCCAGATTTTTCTCATCGGAATGTACGGATCACCAAGACCAGTCACCTCTACGCTTCGGACATAGGGCTGAAAAAGACGTTCGTAAGTGTAAAAGATCATCGGAATAATGGGGGCATCCTCCATAATCAATTGTTCAGCCTTCCGGTAGATTTCGACCTGTTGTCTCAGGTCTGTCTGGAGTCTGGCTTGAAACAATAGGGCATCGGTACCTGGGTTTTGGTAGAAGGTATAGTTCCGAGGGCTTTGAGAATGGAACAGCTTGAAGAGGAAATTATCGGGATCGGGAGTATCGGCATACCATGAGTAACGAAAGAGGGAAGCCTTTCCCTCCGAAAGCATCGTCACAAACGAGGGCCAGTCGGTGTGGTAATTGATTTCGAGCTTTATGCCCACGGCAGCGAAATCTCGCCGGATGGCTTCGTGTTCCAAAATCGCCTCTTCAGGCTTTACAGACGACCAAAAACGTAGAACCGGGAATCCTCTTCCTTCCGGGTAGCCAGCCCGAGCAAGAACTTCTCGGGCTCGTTCTGGATCGTACCTGTACTTGGTAAGGCTTGGATTGTAGCCCAATATTCCCGGCGGGAGCACTCCATGAGCAGCGTAGAATCTGTTTTGATAAATTTGTTCTATAATGGCTTCTTTGTTGATGGCGTAGTTTAGGGCTTGACGGACTAGACGATTGTCGAGAGGTTTTTGCTTCACGTTTAACCCGATGAATCGCAAACCAAGAAGAGGGCGCCTGATGAATTGATACTTACTCGATCTCGTAACTCGTGACCGCTCCTTCGAGGGAATAGGCGTATCTTCAAGTTGTCCGGCTTCAAACTCCTTCAACATCTGATCAAACTTCTCACCCGGGAAGATCCGGTACACCACACGTGAAAGTTTAGGCGGCCCATCAAAGTAGTCAGGGTTGGCATCCAATATGATCTCCTTTTCCCGCTCCCAACGAACGAACTTAAATGGGCCGGTACCAATCGGCCGCAAGCCAAATGCCTCACCCTGTTGTTCCACGATCTCTTTGGGAACGATTTTGATGTGATCTTCCGCCAGCACAGAGACAAATGGGAAGGGGGCTTCGTTTAGCTTTACCTGAATCGTGTGGCGATCCAAAGCAGAAAGACCAGAGACGTGCCTCATCTTTCCCTCTCTAAACTCATGGGCTCCTCTGATATTCATGAAGAGATCGGCAGCGCCCGATTTAATCTTGGGGTCAAGAACCCTGCTGAAAGAGTAGACAACGTCTTCGGCAGTGACCTCACGCCCATGGTGGAACCTAACCCCTTTCCTAAGGGTAAAGGTCCAAGTAAGCCCATCACGTGAAGCCTTCCACGAGATGGCCAGAGCAGGAGTAATAGTGAGCGTTTGGTCGAACCGAACAAGACCATCAAATATCTGATGAGCAACAGCCTGACTGTACACGTCGCCAATACGCGGCGGATCAAGGGTTTCGGGGTCGTGCCCCAATGGCCGACGGTATACTCCATAACTGGCCTCGCGTTTTCCCTCATCTAGTGTCTGAGGCGACGCGGTTACACCTGGAGTGAGCAACTGGCAAAGGACCAGAAGGATAGAGAGGAAGAGGCACATCCTCTCCCTCTCCTCCAATTCCCTCTCCCCTAATACAGAATCAAATCGCTTCCTGAATATTAGCCACCACCATTGGCGGTGCCGACTGCCTGGAACACTTGAGTCGAGCTGGAGGTACCGGACTCGATCAACGGGGCCACGAACAGCACTGACGCCAACACTGCGACGATGGCTAGCAACCTGGTCATAGCGAGCCTCCCCTTTTTGGGAGCTGAGCTCCCGGATAAGTGTTTGCCCTTTTACAAGGGCAATAGGGAGGCCAACTGAACCAGCAGGCGTTGGCGGCCGTGATTGTTCTTTCAGATCAGAAGCTTTTAGCCGTACCGGCAAAAGACGGCGCAGAATCGGCTTCACGGTTGCACAGAAAGCTATGCACTTCGAACAGATCAAATCAACGGAGCGACGGAAAGAAACTTTCGATTTTTTCAACGCTTAAACAAAGTTGCACAGGGAACTATGCACGGCGCACGGCAAACTGTGCAAACCGAAACTAACAGATGTGTGGGCCAGCTTACGGAACCCGCGTTCCATCATTCTAAGATGCAGGTGAGGAGCGTTTGTCGTCACGGTCTGAGGATCTCATTTCGGCGAAACTGAGAGCCCGGAAGCTGTTCTCCGGGGGCCGCCGGAATCCGCCGGGTGTCCCCTGCTCGTGGCAGTGATTCTCGTGAGTGACGAGAGCAATGTCAACCGAAATCAGATTCAGGGTTGCTCAGGATTGATCAAGTGTGATTTGATGAAACACAGGAAGCGTTTTCTATACGCGGACCAACCCGAAGCTGAGAAGCAGCGCCCGATCCACTTGTTCCATCGTCTTGGGTTTGAGTTTCCCCATACGGTGGATCAGCCGCCGTTTGTCGATGGAGCGGATTTGGTTCAGGAGAACGACCGATTCGGACTGCAACCCGCCCTCGGGTGGCCGGACAAGCACCTCAGTCGGATAGAGCGGCTCTTCGAACTGCGAGGTAATCGCAGCAACGATGGTGATCGGGCTCGCGCGGTTGGTGATGTTGTTTTGCAAAATCAACGCTGGGTGCGTCTTTAGGATCTCTGCGCCCAGCGTGGGATCAAGGCTTGCCAGGTACACCTCTCCCCGGTGGGGATAGTTTACTGTGCGTGGCCCCGCCACGCTTCTTCTTCGAGGCCGAACCAGTCCCCGGCCAGCTTCCGGTCACGCTCGGCACGGCGCATGGCGCCTTCCCGCAATCGCTTGCGGAGGGTTGCGCGACTGGTCTCCCGCATGTAGTATCGGGTTTCTGCAATGAGGCGGCTGCGGTCACCCTTGGGGACAGCACGGTCAAGGAGCCGCACCGTCTCGTCCGACAAGGTGATGTTCAGCCGTCGGTGCATCGTCGCCCGCCCCCCTCTCCTGATATGCTCACTATACACACTTTTGAATGTGTATCGCAATGCCGGCCGGGGACGCTGCGACAACATCGCCGTTCCGGACGGTTCAGCTTGAGCCTACGGGTGCGCCGCCACGTGTGGCTCTTGCGATTGCGGTTCATCCGGAAGTTCCCGCTTGATCCCGAGACCGACAAGTTTTTGGAATAGCCCGTTTCGGTGAAGACCGAGCAAACGGGCTGCCATTGACTGGTTCCAGTCCACTCGTTCGAGAACCCGAAGGATGAACTGGCGCTCAAACTGCCGGCGCGCCGCCCGGAGGGTCAGGCCCTTCTCCTCTTCATCGGATTGGCTTCCGTCTGAAATGGCCAGGTCGAGCGGAAGGTCTCTCAGACGAATCAACGGCCCGCGAGAGAGCGCGATGGACCGCTCAATGATGTTCTCGAGCTCCCGGACGTTCCCCGGCCACTCGTACGAGGTGAGCATGGCCAGCGCGCTCCGGGTCACCCCTTTCACCGCCTTCCCGAACTCTCGATTGTATTTTTTGATGAAAGAGTCAACGAGAAGCGGGACGTCGTCGGGACGCTCGCGAAGCGGAGGGACCTGGATCGGCACCACGTTCAGCCTGTAGTAGAGGTCTTCTCGAAACGTCCGATCCTGAACCGCCCGTTTGAGGTTCATGTTGGTCGCGGCGACCAGCCGAAGATCAACCTTCACCGTCCGAGTGCCCCCCACGCGTTCGACCTCGCGCTCTTGGAGCGCCCGGAGCAACTTGGCCTGAAGGTCGAGGCGGAGATTCCCGACCTCATCGAGGAAGAGCGTGCCGCCCTGGGCCAGCTCGAACTTGCCGAGCTTCTTCTGGTACGCCCCGGTGAACGCGCCTTTTTCGTGGCCGAACAGCTCGGACTCAATGAGCGTCGGCGGAATCGCCGCGCAGTTGACCGCCACGAACGGCTTGTCGCTTCGCGGCCCTTTCTTGTGGATGGCGCGGGCGATCAGCTCCTTGCCGGTTCCGCTCTCCCCGGTGATCAGGACCGTGGCGGTGGTCTCGGCCACATGGGCGATGAGCTGATAGAGCTTGAGCATCTCCAGGCTTCGCCCCACGATCTGCTCGAGCCCGTGCCGCTCAGCCAGCTCGCCCCTGAGATAGAGCACCTCCCGCTGAAGCGCTCGTTTCTCCAACGCCCGGTGCACGAGCGAGGTGATCTCCTCAAGGTCGAACGGCTTGGTGATGTAGTCGAAGGCGCCCAGCTTGATCGCGTCCACCGCGGTCCGAATGGTTTTGACTGCGGTGACCAGGATCACCTCGATCTCGTCATCGATGGCCTTGATCCGCTCCAGCACTTCGATCCCATCCATGCCGGGAAGCCGGATGTCCAGGAGCACGAGATGCACTCCGGAGGTCCGCGCGAGCTCAATCGCCTGCGGCCCGTCCTCGGCTTCGAGAATGTCGCAACTGTCTTCAAGGACCAGCTTGAAGGATTCGCGGACGCCAAGCTCGTCATCCACAATCAGCACCACGGGGCGAACCACCCGGCTCTTCTTGAACGTCTCGGTCGTCATTGCGTGACTCCCAGGCCCTTCAACACCGCAACGGATTCCTTACCCATGCCTCAAGAGAAAAGAATACCGACTATGGTTACGGGTGAGGAACCCCTCTCCGGAACAACACGCGAACCGGCAACATCTTACTCCTGACCGCTCACTCCGCCAAGAGGGAACAGACTATCGGCGCGGCGCTAGCTAGGGTTTGGGCGCTTCGCTCCGCATCACCAGATACTGCGAGCGTCCCTCTCGCTGCAGATAGATCAGCACGGGGTCTGATGGCTTCACGGTGGACAGCAACTGCTGGAAGCTCTGAACATCGTTCACCTTCACACGGTTGATCTCCAGGATTGCGTCCCCTACTCGGATTCCCGCTTGCTCGCCAGGGCTCTGGATTTCCACGTCTGTCACCACGACGCCACCGGTGGTGGTCAAGTTGAAACGGCGGGCCAACTCGGGCGTGTTGGGTTGGACCTCAAGCCCCAAGCGCTGGCCTGAAGGAGTTGTCACGCGCGCTTCCTCGCTCGGCATCTCTCCCACGCGCACGGTGACCAGTTCACGGCGCTTATCGCGCAGTACTGTCAGTTCGCTCGCCTGCCCTGGGGGAACTGCGGCAACCTTCTGCTGGAGCTCCGGCACCTCGCGGACAGGCCGGCCACCAAATTCCACAATAATGTCTCCGGGCTTGAGACCTGCCGCGTCCGCCGGACCCTCCTTTATGACGTCAGCGACAAGGATGCCACTTCGGGGCGGCACGCCAAAACCCTGAGCAAGGTCGCCGTCCAGGTCTTGGATGACGATGCCGAGCCATCCGCGCACCACCCGTCCCTGATCGATCAACTGCCGCATGATTTCCTTGGCGGTGTTGATCGGGATCGCAAACCCGATGCCTTGCCCCATGGCCACGATCGCCGTGTTGATCCCGATCACCTCTCCATCAAGATTCAGAAGCGGCCCGCCTGAATTCCCGGGGTTGATTGACGCATCTGTCTGGATGAAGTTTTCGTAGGTCGCCACACCCATCCGGGCCCGCCCCGTGGCGGAGATGATTCCTACCGTGACCGTTCGGTCGAGCCCAAATGGGTTCCCAATGGCAATCGCCCATTGCCCGATTCTCAGCTGGCTTGAGTCGCCAAGCTCCGCAACCGGGAGCGACCCGGTGGCGTCAACCTTGAGCACCGCAAGGTCGGTCTTCGGGTCGCGTCCCACCACGGTAGCGTTGAACTTCCGATGGTCTGAGAGGCTCACCTCAATCTGGTCGGCATCTTCGACGACATGGTTGTTCGTGAGGATGTACCCTCGCCGGTCGACGATCACCCCAGATCCCATGCCCCGTGGCATCTCTCTCGGAGCGCGACGGCGGAAGAATCGCTCGAAAAATTCTTCGCCGAAGAACTCTCGAAACCGTTCTTCGGGACGCGCCTGGCCTTCCTCTCTCGGCTTCGACTGTTTCTTCGCGCTGACGTTCACGACAGCCGGCGTGACTTTCCCCGCCACGTCAACAAACGCCTCTTCTATCGCTTTCAGGAGCGCCTTGGGCTCGGTCCGCGCAGAGACGGCGGGGGCCAGGGAGGAACATAGAAGGATCACGAACGAACATGCCAGCAAAGAAGGACCGAGACGCTTCAGCACGTGGAGCCTCCTACCATGAAAGGAATACATCCTAACGCGTGTTGTGCATTATGGAGGAACTGAAACGTTCGGTCAAGCGAGCGCTGTGCTCGGTACTGGGTCAAGTTGCGAGCCAGACGAGGTCCGAGGGAGGAGCCAGCCCGAGGCGTACGTGGTTGTACATTGACGGCTGGCGACGACCGAGAACGAAGTATGGCGAAGCAAATTGCCCCAGTACCCTGTGCTCATCTCGCGGGTTCGAAACGCGCCACTGAGCGTGAACGACACGCTTACCCAGAGAGGCCGGGGAGGAGCCGCTGGATCAGCGCGGCAATACCCGCTCGATTGTCATTCCGGATCAGCTCGAGCACGTTGGTTTCCAGGAACTGCTCGAAGATTTGCTGCCGCTGTCGGGGGTCACTCACC
>DATEAO010000054.1:0-2386 GCA_035288345.1 Candidatus Methylomirabilota bacterium
CTTCCGACCATGACGCGATCAGCGCCTACGAGATCGACGAGATAGCGCAGGGCCTCGGGTGAATGGCTGATGGTGTCGTACGTGAAGCGCCTCAGGTAGCTCAAGGGCGGCTTGGGAAGTCCTTTGCACTCCGGCCTGACCTTCCATCCATGATTGACGCGTCCGATGAGATAGGGGAGCGCGCCGCCGGCGTGGGGCAAGCAGATCTCGAGGCGCGGGTAACGGTCGAGGATCCCCGCGAAGATCAGAGTGGCGGCCGCCACCGCCGTGTCGAACGGGTTGCCAAGGAGGTTGTGGAGGTAATAAGGGGAGGCAGCGAGCCGCTCTCTCCCGATCACGTTAGTCGGGTGAAGAAAGACCGGAACTTTGAGCGCGTTGATCCGCTCCAAGACCGGGAGGAACGAGGGGTCGGCCAGCTCTTTCCCTCTCACGTTCGTGCCGAGATACACCCCACGGCAGCCAAGACGCGTCACCGCCCGATGCAGCTCGTCGACTGCAGCGACGGGATCTTGCATCGGAAGTGTCGCGAGGCCGACAAACCGGTTGGGGTAGAGCTGGACCATTTCGGCTGCCGAATCGTTCCAGGTCCGCGCGAGCTTGGCCCCGAAGGAGCCCTGGGCAGGGTACACCATCGGGTCGGTGAGCGAGAGCGCGTGGATCTGGACATTCTGCTTGTTCATTGCCCTGATTCTGAGATCGGGATCGTAAAGGTCGGGCGTGAGGGTAACGCCGGGTGACGCGCCTGCAACGATGGCGGGACCTTCAGGGTCGCTTCGGCTGAGGGAGACCCCGAATGGAGGACCCTCGTCCTCGATAAGCTTCAGGTAAGCCTCGGAGACGAAATGGGAGTGAATGTCGACGGTTGGTCTCGGCTTAGGCTTTGACAGGGATTTGCGGGCTGCCAGCTTCCGTGATTTCACTGCGTGATCTCGTGGTTTCATTGATCCCTCCCCGGTGCGAAAAGACAAAGAATGCATCTAGTATCATCAGCTCTTCCCGCGTGTCAACCCCTGATTACAGCGAGCGCCGCGCTCGCGCGCATTCACGGCCTTGCGCTTGCGGCCCCGGGCTGCGCCATGCCCGCACGCCTGCGAAGATCAGCCTGGCGGGCTGACATGGTATCGTACCTCCATGGCCGGGAACAAGGGGTTCAGAAATCTGCCTAAGCTCGCCCGCCTGAAGCGAGGGGTCTCGCTTCCGTCGACGCAGAGGCCCTCAGTCAGCCTCCCGCCCCGCCGCAAGCTGCCGCCATCGGGCGAGACGCTCAGACTTGAGGCATTCCCACCCCCGCTTCGTGAATTTCTTCGAACATTGGAGGCTCTGTCGCGCGGTCAGGAGATCTTCCTGACAGGCGGACTGGTGCGGGACGCGATGTTGCGCCGGGACGAGATCGTGGACGCCGATCTCGTGACGCAGTCCGATGCCGTGTCTGTTGCCCGTAAGATTGCTGATGCGTTCGGGGGGGCCTGCTTCATGCTCGATGAACAACGCGGGACCGCGCGCGCCTTGCTCACTCTTGGAGCAACGAGCGCTCAGGTGGACGTCGCAAATTTTCGGGCGTCCACGCTCGAGGCTGATCTCAGGGCCAGGGACTTCACCATCAATGCGTTGGCCGTCGAGCTCAAGCCGCTGATCCAGCGCGGGCGCGGTGTAATTGTTGATCCCACGGGCGGATTGGCTGATCTGCGGCGCCACCGCCTTCGACTCTGCGGCCCGCGGTCGCTGCATGATGACCCGCTCCGGGCCCTTCGAGCGGTACGCCTCTCTCATCAGTTACAGTGCTCGCTTGAAACGCGGACTCGCGCGGCGGTCCAACGAGCGGCACCGAGCCTCGGCAGAGTGGCTTGGGAACGAATTCGGGATGAGTGTCTCATGATCTTGGCGTTGTCCGATAGCGCGGCGGCCCTCAGGGATCTGGACCGGCTCGGGCTCCTCCGCGTGATCATCCCGGAGATCGAAGCGATGAAGGGCACTCGCCAGCCGGCCCCTCATCGGTTCACGGTGTGGGAGCACTCGCTGCGGACCGTCGCGAGCCTCGACGCGCTTCTGGCCGATCTCTCTCTTCTTGCGCTGTATTCAGATGACTTGGCCGGTCACCTGCGCGAGGCGTTGGGGAGCGCCGCCAGCCGCGCCCAGGTCTTAAAGCTCGCGGGTCTTCTCCATGATGTGGCGAAGCCCGAGACACGGGCCGAGGTCGATGGGCGCGTTCGATTTATCGGTCACGACACGAGGGGAGCCGAGATCGCCGGGGATGTCGCTGAGCGCCTTCGCTTGCCCACGAAAGCGACGAGGACCCTTGCCCAGCTCGTGCGCCATCATCTGCGACCGATGCACTTGGGCCAGCTCGAGTCGATCAGCCGGCGCGCGCGCTACCGGTTCGCGCGTG
>DATEAO010000055.1:0-16687 GCA_035288345.1 Candidatus Methylomirabilota bacterium
CTCCTTACAACACTATTATCCGCGGAGTGACACCCGCCACTGCCGCTCCAATTCAGCAAGCGGAAGGCCGTACACCAGGCTGAGCGCAGCGTCGATGGCCTCCCCCTGACCGACGCGCTCAAGGAGCTGCCGGATCGAGTGTACTCCGCCACGGGCCAACAAGTCACGCACCACCCAGAGCGCGAGCTGGTACCCCTGACGGGCCCGCTCCACATCACTCTCCTGAAACACCGCTTCCAACGAGGCCAGTGTGATCCCGGATTTGGCGCTCATCCCGGGTAAGAGCTGCATGCCTTCCTCGTGTTGAGCAAGCCCCTCGTGGAGCCATCGGGGCGCGCGGCCGCGCGTGGCAATATGGATCAACGCGTGAGTGTACTCGTGGGTCAGGAGTCGCTCAAGCGCGCGGGATCGACCATCGAGACTCCCGACAGGAAGGCGAATCTTCCCGTCAAAGAGGCCGCTCGCCCAGCGATGGGCGCCCGTGACCTCCTGGAAGCGCTCCTCGGGGTAGAGGATGACCGTGACTTTTTCAGGCGGATACACGGCCAGCTCTCCCCCCACCCGATCGTAGAGCTCCTCGAGGAGCTGCAGCACGACCCGCCGGATTTCAAGCTCGCGGACCCCCCGGTACTTCACGATGAAGTGACGGCTCTCGTCTCTCCAAAATCCAGATTCTGCCTGCCGCTCTCGCTCGAGCTTGGCGAGGAGTGCGCCGGCCTCTGAGTGATTCGGCTCGTGTTCGAGAAGCTTGCGGAGCAGCGTGATCGCGCGGTCGGTCTGGTCCCTCTGATCGTAGAGCTTTGCGAGCAGCAGGGTGGCTTCCGCGTCGGGCCGCGAATGGACCACGGCCTCCAGTGGCTCCAGCGCCTCTTCCGGACGGCCGGCGTGAATCGCGGAGAGCCCAATGCCTTTGAGAAGGGGCTCGGACTCAGGGGCCTGGCGAAGCCCTTGGCGGAAGAGCGCGTTCGCTTCTTCGGGACGGCCGGCCCGGAGCATCTGCCATCCCCACCCTTCAAAGCATCGAGCCAGATTCAGACGAAGCGTGGAGTTGGATTGGTCGCGCTCGAACGCATCAGCGAACCGCTGACAGGCTTCGGCGTACTGCCCGATGCTGTAGAGCTTGATCCCGTCTTCGGTCAGAGCCACGACCTCCGGAGCGCCGGCATCCCTGCTCGGGGCGACGACACGGGGATCTTGGCGACGAAGCTCGACTGCCGGCGGGCGGTTGGTCGACGTGACGTCTGGCTGCCAGAGAAACCATGCCGCGCTGAGTCCGACGCAGACTGTGATCAGACCGGCTTCCAGCAGCCCGATCCGAGCCCTCCCGGCACTCACCCAATCGTGAAACCGGGGGGCTTGGGGGGAGACAATTCGCTTGAGTCGCTGACAGAGTGTCATGGATTTCGTAAACGCTGGGCGCGGCGCTAGGCGGGCTCGACCAGAAACAGTGGTTGGCCGTACTCCACGGGCTGACTGTTCTCGACGAAAATCTTGACAATGCGTCCGCCAATCTTGGCCTCGATCTCATTCATCAGCTTCATCGCTTCAATGACGCAGAGTGTTTGCCCTTCCTTGACCAGGTCCCCTTCCTTGACAAAGGGGGGAGCGTCGGGGGCGGGGGCGCGATAGAAGGTCCCCACCATCGGAGCTTCAATCGTGTGGAGCCCGGATGTTGCGTGCTCGACCACCTCGAGTGCTCCAGCGGACGGAGCGGACGAGGTGAGAGAACCCGACGGGGTACTGCTTGCCTGAGGGTGGTCACGCCTGAGCCGAATCCTCACCCCGCCGCGCTCCACCTCGATCTCAGTGAGGCCGAAAGAGTTCATCAGCTCGACAAGGGAGCGCACCTCCTCGAGCGCCGGCACAATTCGGTCGATCGGTTTCCCGCGGGGTGGCACTTTCCTCGCCTCTGACCCTTAAGCTGGTTCGTTCACGAGCATCGCGTTGGAGATGTCGGATCTCAGATGGTTCGAACTCCCGACATCAGAGATCTGAGATCCGTGATCCGAATTAACCGACATCAGACAACCGAGATCTGACATCCATTCTGAGATCTGACATCCTACCCCTCTGACGCTACGCGGCTGATGTACTCGCCGGTTCGGGTGTCGATCCTCAAGAGATCGCCCTCATTGATGAAGAGGGGAACACTGACCTGGGCCCCGGTCTCGAGCCATGCGGGCTTGCTTCCACCGGTGGCGGTGTCACCCCTCACCCCCGGATCGGTCTTCGCGACCCGGAGCTCGACGAAGTTCGGGAGCTCGACGCCGATAGGGCTTCCATCCACGAAGAGAATATCCACCTCGATGTTCTCTTTGAGGAAGTCCTTAGAATCCCCGACTTCGTCCTCCGAGAGCGCAAGCTGGTCGTAGGTCTCAAGATCCATGAAGTGGAAGCGGTCATCCTTGTACAGGAACTGCATCGACCGCTCCTCATAGTTCAGCTGTGGGACCTTCTCCTCTGCCCGAAAGGTCTTGTCGACCACGGTACCCAGCTTCAAGTGTTTCAGCTTGGTCCGCACAAACGCGCCGCCCTTTCCGGGCTTGACGTGCTGGAAATCGACGATCTGGTATGGAGCGCCGTCCAGCTCAATCTTCATCCCTTTGCGGAAGTCGTTCGTCGATACCTGCATAGACCGCTATCGTCTCCGTTGAGCCTTCATGCTGAGGGCGTCGTCCAAGCGCCGGCGCGCCTCTGCGTGACGCGGGTCTTTTCGAAGAATCCGAGCGAATACGGTGATGGCTTCATCCACGCACCCTTGCCGAAGGCAGATCGTCCCAAACGTCATCGTGATGAACGTATCATCTGCCAAGAGACGCGCAAGCGGCGCGGTGCTTCCTTCCCCGGGCGTGTTTGTGAACGCTTCCAGCAGCGCGCGCGCCTCCTTATTCCCCCGATCGAGCGCAAGCACCTGTTCCAGATGGTAGAGCGCCTTCTCTAGATTGCCAGAGCTTCGATAAATATCAGCGAGCGCCTGATGGGCCTGTACATTGTCCGGGGCCAGGGCGACCATGGCCTTGAACTCAGCCTCCGCCCCGTCCGGGTCCCCGTTCGCTAAGAGCGCCTTCGCGAGGATGAGGCGCGCAGTCTCATATCGGGGGTAGCGCGCGAGCCCCTCCCGACAGAGCGCGATGGCCTCTTGATGGCGTCCAGCCTTCCGATAGAGATCGGCGAGAGGGGCAAAGGCCAAGGAGGTGGGGTCCTTAGCGAACCGCGCCTCATACCGGCGGATACTGCTCGCGAGCACCGAGTCTGTCTCGCTCGTCTGTAACGGCTCGGCCATCGCCCCTCCTTTATACGGGCTTCGCCCTCGATCTGTCAACCCAGGCTGCTGAATCACGCCACTCTGCGGCGTTACTGAGCGCGGAGATCGTGAAGCACTTCGAGTACGAGGTTTCCGGGCACGTCATACACCAGCCGGGCCTCTCCAATCTTCGGCACCAGTATAAAGGGCACCACGCCCTCCCGAGCCTTCTTGTCTCGCTTGAGCGCTTCCACGATGATGTGAGGATCGAGCCGTGTGAACGAGGTGGGGAGTCCCAGTGAATGGAGCAGGTTCGCCTGACGCTCCACGGTCTCGAGATCGGCGAGACCCAGGCGGCCAGCGATCCTGGCAGCAGCCGCAATTCCGATGGAGACGGCTTCACCATGGAGCCATCGCTGGTAGTTCGTGACCGCCTCGAGCGCGTGGCCGACAGTATGCCCGTAGTTCAAGAGCGCTCGAAGCCCTCCTTCTTCTTCCTCGTCGGCTTCGACGATCTTCGCTTTGAGACGACAAGAGCCGGCGATCACCTCCTCGAGGACCGGGAGGTCTTTGGCGAGGATCGCCTCTCTCTGCCTTTCCAGACCATGAAAGTAGTTGGCATCGAGGCTGATCCCGTGCTTGACCACCTCGACCAAGCCCGAACGATACTCCCGGTCCGGAAGTGTTTGAAGCAGAGCCGGATCGATCAGGACCAAACGGGGCTGGTGAAATGCGCCGATCAGGTTCTTGGCCTTTGCATGGTTGATCGCCGCTTTGCCGCCGATGCTGGCATCGACCTGCGCCAGGATCGTGGTGGGGACCTGAACAAAGGCGATCCCGCGCATATACGTGGCGGCCACAAAGCCAGCGAGGTCCCCCACCGCGCCACCGCCGAGCGCAACGATTGTAGACCCGCGATCCAGTCCGGCGTCGAGGCAGGCCGACCACGCGCGCTCGGCCCATAAAAGCTGCTTGGCGTCCTCCCCGGAAGGAAGCTCGATTCTGGTCAGCGTGAACTCTCGCAAGCTCGACTCGACTGTTTTTCCGTGGAGACGCCAGACAATCGGCTCGGTCATGCAGGCGACCTTACTGCCAATCCCAAGCCGCCGAAGATGCCCCCCGAGGCTGGCAAGGCCGCCGACCTCGATCAGGATCGAATAGGAACGTTTCCCGAGATTAACGTGAACCTCTTTCATGGAAGGTTTAGCAGTGTGGGTGTTACCGGCGGCGCCGTGTCAAATGACGAGCATCGCAAGGCCCGAGGCCATAGGCCGCGTTAGCGCGGCCGTGAAGAACGATCCTCGACCGGAGCCGTACACGCAGTTGTACGTTGAGGATCGCCGACGACCGAGAACGAAGTGAGGCGAAGTCAGTTGGCACAGCGCTACCAGCTTTTGAGATATTCTTGGTAAGAGTCGTAGTTCCGGCGGATCTCCGCCAGGCTGTCGCCGCCGAACTTTTCCAGAAACGCGCGACAGAGCTCGATGGCGAGCATGGCTTCACCGACCACTCCCGCGGCTGGAACCGCGCAGACATCGCTCCGCTCCACGACCGCTTCGACGGCCTCCTTGGTTTTGACGTCTACAGAGCGAAGTGGGCTCATCAGCGTGGAGAGCGGCTTCATCGCAACCCGTACGACAACGGGTTGACCGTTGGTGACCCCGCCCTCGAGCCCACCGGCGTTATTCGTGGTCCGTGAAAAGCCGCCACTCTCGGCGTAGAGGATCTCGTCGTGGACCTCTGAGCCGGGCCGGCGGGCGGCTTCGAAGCCCTGACCGATCTCCACACCCTTCATGGCATGGATCGAAAGCATGGCCTGCCCGATGCGCCCGTCGAGCTTGCGGTCCCATTGAACGTACGAGCCGAGCCCGACCGGCACTCCTGTGGCGACCAGCTCGAAGACACCACCGAGTGTGTCCCCCTTCTCCTTCGCTCGATCGATTGCGGCGATGATCTCAGCCTCGACTTCTGGATCAGCGCAGCGGACCTCAGAGAGCTCGGCTCGCCGCCTGATCTCCTCCCAAGGAATCAACGGGATCCGCACGCGGATCCCGCCGATCTCGATCACATGACTCAGGACCTCGATCCCGAACTCTGCGAGGAGCCGCTTCGCCACCCCTCCCACCGCGACCCGGGCCGTGGTCTCTCGGGCGCTCGACCGCTCGAGCACGTTCCGGATATCGCGATGGTTGTACTTCATGGCGCCGACCAGATCCGCATGCCCTGGACGAGGCTTAGTGACTTGCTTGGAGGGACCGCTCTCCCCCTCGATGGGGGCCACGCTCATGGCGGACTTCCAATTCTCCCAGTCACGATTCTGAATGACGAGCGTGAGAGGGCTCCCGAGCGTGAGCCCCCAACGGACTCCTGATGTGATGTGGACCTGGTCGCGCTCGATCTTCATCCGGCCGCCGCGGCCATATCCCTTCTGGCGCCGGGCCAGGTCTTCGTTGACCTCTTCGGCTCTTAGGGGAAGACCGGCGGGCAGACCTTCGATGATAGCGGTAAGGGCTTCTCCGTGGGATTCGCCGGCGGTAAGGAAGCGGTAGGAAACACTCATTGCCCCCTGGATTTTAGCACCGTGGGGGTAATGATGACAATCAGCTCGGTTGAATCATCATCGACAGTCCGATCCTTGAACAGCCAGCCGAGCACAGGGATATTACCGAGGAACGGCACTTTACGGGTGTTACTTATGTCGGTCTCGTTAATCACCCCTCCGATGACAAGACGCTCACCCTCTTTCACCAACACCTCAGTTTCCGCTTTTCGCTTGTCAATCGCAGGGGGATTCCCCGCACTTCCGAGATCGACGATCGCACCTCTGGCATTGTTCTCCACCATGACCTTCATTTTTATCTTGGTAACGCCATTCTCGAGGATCACGCTCGGCGTCACCTCGAGCTTCAGCAAGGCTTCCTTGAACTGAATCTGGGTACCCGCCGAGCTGACTGTCGCATACGGAATTTCTTCACCCAAGGACATCGTGGCCTTGGCGTTCTCGACAGTGACAATCTGTGGTTGAGCCAGTGTCCTCGTCTTTCCCTGGAATTCGAGAGCTTGGAGCGCCAGGTTGATGTTAAAGCGGTTCCCCACAAGGCCGAAGATCAGTCCTGCCGCAGGACCACCTAGAGGACCTGCTAAAGATGAGATTGGGAGGTTGATCAGGTTCCCACCAGAGGGGAGCCCGGTTGCTGCAAGGACCGGGAGGGCTGAGGTGAGAGTGAGATTTGGATTGGCAATGTTCACTCCTGACACACCTGTAGTCCCAGCAGGAGTTGTAGCACCGCCCGCCCCAAGAAGAGTACTCTTCCCATTCCCAGTATCCTGAGCAAATGCGCCTCCCCACTGGATACCCAACGCTTCGAGTGCTCTCCGTCTTACGATCTCCATCCGAGCCTCGATCTGCACCTGAGGGAGCTGGATGTCGATCTTCTCTTTCACGAGCTTCTTGATCCGCTCGATGTCCGCCTCGTAGTGGCGGATAAAGATGGAGTTGGTCGGCTTGTGGGCTCGAATCGTAATTCCCTTGGCGAGGACCTCAGGAGCCGGGAGTGGCGCGGGTTGGGGAGCGCCCGGAGGTCCGAAAAGCGACGAGAATGGAGGTGTAGCTCCAAGACCACCAGGAGGCCCATACGCAGCCTGTGGGGCGGCGCCGGATTCCGAAAGCCCGAGGATCCCAAGAAGGGTCTTCGTAGTCTCCTCAGCATCAGCGTACGCCAAGCGGATCGTCTCTTCCTTGAGCGGTCCACGCGCCTTCGCTTCCTCCACTGCGACGATCGCCGCCTGCTTCTTCGTCATCGCCTCCGCCTCTTTCAGCTCGGCCTCGGCTTTCTTGGTTCGCCCCTCGGTTTCGGCCTTGATCTTCGCGTCGTCCGCCTTGGCCTTAGCCTCCTGCTCCTTGATGACCCGCTCGGTCGTAACCACCCGGAGCACGTTGTCTTTTTCGATCTTCTGGAGACCATGAGACTCCAGCACGGTATCGAGGGCGAGCTCCCACGGAACGTTCTTGAGTGAGATGGTGATCTTCCCCTTCACATCCTCGCCGGCAACAACGTTCTTCCCGCTCTCAGCAGCCAAAATTCGAAGGATGTTCTGGATATCCGCGTCTTTGAAATCCAGAGAGATCAGGCGGCCTCCCTCGGCTTGCGCCGGGGGAGTCGTCGGAGCGGCTTGTTGAGCGGTCCGAGCTCGTGCGGGAGCGCCCTGCGTCTGGGCAGTGCGGGGCTTCCGCGCTGCAGGTTCTTTCGCTTGAGCCACAATAACGGGAGGCCCAGCACTTTTGGGTTTCGCTTCAATCGTTGGAGGCGCGCTCTCCGTAGACGGAGACTCAAGATTCTTGGCCGCGACAATCGGAGCCTCTTCCCGACGTGGTGGCAACTGCCCTGGTCTTCCAGCGGTGGCCTCTGAGGGTGCTTCAGCAACGGCTCTTGTCTCCTGGGCTGTGGTCGCAGGCGTGGCAGGAGAACTCCCCTCCTCTGGCGGAGCCGCGGCGAGGGGAGGCGGGGTTCCGCTCGATGGCTGACTGGCGAGCGGCTCGGTCAGCCCGATAAGAATAACTAGTCCCTCAGCGCTCTCACGGATTTGGTACGGAGCCGGGCGGTCGAACTCAAGGACCAGACGGGCGATGTCATTTCTGAACTGGCTTCCCCTCACCTGGCGAAGCGGCCCGTTCCCCACGGTCAACGGCTCCTTGCGCCATCCGTATTGACCATTGCGCAGGTCGATCACCAGTCGCGGGGGGTTGTCGATCATCATGTGGGTGTACGCAGGCGCCCCAGAGGTCTTGAGGGTCACCTGAACACTTTCTCCGCTGGATTCGACCGACACGTTCTGGAGGCGAACAACCGATGCTCCGGAAGGCCCCTCTCCTCCCGCCTGGGCGATCAAGCCCAGCGTCAGGCAGATACTCATTAGCCATGTCCATCGTTTCATCGGAGGTTCACCTCCCTTATTCGGTTCTGAGTCTCAAGACGAACGGCCCGCGGCGGCCCAGTTCAAAGGTCACGCTGTCACGGCCGATCTCTGTTACTTTCCCATCGCCAACCACATCGCCTGGCTTCACGATGTAGCCAAGTCCGTCCGGGGTCTCCACCAGTGCAAGCGGCCCCTGACGCCCCTGAATCACTCCGACCAGCTTGATAGAAGCCACGGTCAATCCCTTTGATTCCCCACTGTCCCTCCCCGCCAGCGACCGGAACGGATCTGGCCGGCCTTTCGCCTCGTACGCGATCGGCGGGAGAGGTTTGACCTCCGGCACCTTTGGAAGCGCCGGGAGCGAAGTGGAGGCCGGCGCTTTCTTTCCGACGCTTGCGCCCGCAGGAGCCGCCGGAGGCGTCTGAGGGGAGGCTTCAGGTAGATTCACGGGCTTCGGCGCAGGAGGTGGACTTCCGCCGCACCCACCGGCGACCACAAGAGCAAGCGCGAGAGTTCCCCAGCGCCACATCTTATCTCCCACCGGGCTGAGCTCCTTTGGATGGCTCAGGAAGAGGCGCGCCCTCGGGGCGGAAAAGGTAGGTTGCGAGTGTGACATCGGCTCGAATTGAGCCGGATCCTTTCTCGTTTCCTTGAAGCTTCATCTCCTTCATTGAAACCAGCCGAGGCAGCCGGCTCATCCGCTCGAAAAATGTGCCGAGCTGGTGATACCCGGTCTCGGCCGAGAGCGTGATCGGCACTTCGGCGTACACGTCCTCTTGCTTCACCTCTTTCGGCTGGAAGAGAACAACTGTCAGTCCCGACTGGTGGGCAAGGTTCGTAAGCTGGCGGTACAGCCCAGGCATCTCCTTTTCATTCGGAAGCTTCTCCTGTGCGGAGGCCAGGCGCGCGCGCAGCTGGGCCGCTTCCGCTCGGAATCTCGACAGGTTCGCTGCGAGCGCCCGGTTCTGGCTGAGCTCCGCCTCAAGCTTGTCCAGTTCACCCCGGAGAGTGTCGACCTGGATCATCTTTGGCTGGAGCATGAAGAAGTAGCCTCCGACCAAAACAATAAGGAGGAAGAATATCCCCAAGATGAGCTTCTGAGACCGAGGGGCTTGGGTAATAAATTCGAGTGCCATGGCTATGGCTCAAACCTCGTGACGACTTCAAACGTCACCAGCCGAGGTGTTTTCGACGTGTCCTGCCTGGAGACCAAGATATCCACATCTTTGAAGCGGCCAGAGCGCCTCAGATTCGACATCAGGTCTGCCACCGCAGTCGTTGAGAATGCTGTGCCGACCAGTTTCACCTGATTCTGCCGTTCCTCAACCAGGGTGAGCCAGAGATCCTGGGGGATGGCATCGACCATGGCATCCATTAAATAGACCGGTCGAGCCTGCCCCTGGGCGAGCAGCTCGATGGTGGCAAGACGTCGCTCAAGGTCTTCTTTCTCCTGTTTGAAGCGTTGCCCTTCCGCGATGACCGCCTTCAGGGTGACGAGTTCAGCTCGTCCCTTATCAATGTCTGCCTGGAGACGAGACGCTTCCCGGCTCAGCAGCGTCCACCACCCCCCGATGCCAACAACGGCTGCGGCAATCAGGAGTCCAAAAATAATCCCGAATGGGGGGGCCCCAACCGAGATCGAGACCCGCTGCCGCGTCTTGGGAGGAAGGAGATTGATCCGAATCATCGCTTGTCGCCTGGCTGTCTAAGGGCCAAGCCCACCGCGATCGCGGCCTGCGGGCCGGCGGAATATAGCGCGTCAGCCGGGAAACGTTGGGGATTGAACTGGATGTTCTGGAAGGGGCGGGCGATCTCGGCAGGGATCCCCCAGCTCGATGCGAGGAAGGCGTCGATCCCCTGGATCTTGGCGCACCCACCCGAGAGGACGATGCGGTCGATTCGTTCGGCCTCCGCTGTGGAGGCGAAGTAGTCGAAGGTCCGTTGGATCTCGAGTGAAAGCTCTCTTGAGACCGATTCAAGGATGGGAACTAGATCATCCCAGTCGACTCCCACCCCCTTCTGGCCACGTTTTGCCATCTCAGCGCGCTCAAACGGAAGGTTGAGCCGCTGGGCAATCGCTTCGGTATAGTGATTCCCTCCGAACGCGATATCTCGGGCAAACACCGAGACCCCGCGCCTCAGGACATTGGTCTTCATCACGGACGCCCCCATATCAATCAAAGCCACCACTTCGTTGGCCATCTCGGGGTGGTTCAATTCGAACTGGTTCTCCAATGCAAAGGCGTCCACGTCCACCACCACAGGGTTGAGATCAGCCTCCTGGATGACGGTAAGGTACTCATTGACTTTGGCTTTCTTCACCACAGCAAGGACGACCTCCATGCCGCCGCTGTCGCCGCCCCCCGAGTCCATGACCTGGTAATCCATGTAGACGTCGTCAATAGCGAAGGGAATGTGATGTTCTGCTTCCAACTGTATGGATTCAGCCAGCTCCTTCGCGCTCACCTTTGGGAGCCGGATTTTCTTGGTGATCACCGAATGCCCTGAGACCCCAATGACCGCGTCCTTGGTCGAGAGCTGGGCCTTCTTCACAGCCTCCCGAATACCGTCCACAACGGTGCCCGGCTCTCGAATGGTTCCTTCTCTGATCGTGTCAGGGGGGAGCTCGACCATCCCAAAAGCCATGAGCTCATATCCCGAGTTGGATGGCCGAAGTTGGACTGCCTTGATGGCCGATGAGCCCAGGTCCAGACCGAAGACATCCCGTTTCCTTCCAAAGAGTCCCATTAGCCCATCACTCCCTCGTGGACACCCATCGTCGCACTCGAACAGTCTGGGCATTTTCTTCGCTCAGGCTGCCAAAAAAGGCCCCCTGTTCTCGGACGGAACGGTGGGGGTTCGTTCTAGTCATGTTAATGTCGCGCGGAGAAGCGTTACAGGCGATAGAGGCACCGGAGAGCACCAATCTCCCTCTCCGGCTGATACCATTCGCCCATGCCCTCCATGCCCAGCGGGGGAGTGTCTTGGGAGCCAGGGCAATGCCACTGGCAAGGAAATGCAAACTTTGCTGGATTATAGCGAGTTCTGATTTTTTCTGTCAATTGTTTCATTTGAGGTGTGAATTTATGCCCGGGGGTAATCGTCCCTCGCGTTCACACTATTTTGAGGAGAAAGGTTCATCTCCTTCACTTTCTCGGCCTCCACCACGACTTTGAGCCTCCAGATCGGCGGTCCGTCAATTCGGTTCGTCAGAGCATATGTGCCCGGCGTAATACCGATGAACCGATAATGTCCCGCACTATCAGTGTGGACCTCGTAAATTTGACCGAGACTCGATCCCTCAAACCCTTTCAGGAAGAGCTGTTGACGAGCCATCGGCTTTTCTCCTTTTGAGCGTCCCCATCTGACAGATCCACTCAACGACCCCGCAGGCGACTTGTTGATAAGAAGTTGAGTGCTCACCAACTCTCGATCGGGCTCAGCTAAGCTAGCCGCATGACTCTGGTAAGTCGAGGACATCAGTGACCCACTGGCCACCGGGAAAAGAGTGGCGAGTCCGACAAAGCCCACCGTAATGATGGTGAAGGTCATCATTACTTCAACCTCTGCGGCCAGTGCTCCCGCTTCGCGTTGTACTCTTCTGAGAATCCTTCTCATAGACCCAACCTCAGTGTGACGCTTTTTTTATAGAACACAATGAGTTGCAAGCAAAACCGGTACCACGGTTCGAACGTCAAACCGCCGGGTTGTTTTCGATGTAAAATATCTTACAAATCAGAGGTTTGCTTGTTATAACAACGGTGTAGAAGCTATGGAGGTATGTGACGCGGTTGTTCTTAATTCTGGCTGCCCTGACGAGTTTGGTCAGGGATCAGCACATGCCTCAAACTCTACCGATCCTTTTTAGAGAAATCGCCCCCGTTCGCGGTGCTGTTCTCTTTGGTCAGGGCAATCGTAGTCTCTTGATCTGGATTCACTCGAACGGCAACACTCCAGAGTGGCGTGGGACCGGCGTAAAACGCCCGCAGACGGTAAGTTCCCGCCGAGAGTCCTTCAAACCGGAAGCGCCCCTCTTTGTCCGTCACTTGCCAGGCAAGTCTCTTCCCAGGTCGATCCAAGTCGTAAAGCTCTACGCTTCGGCCGGCGATGATCTCTATCCTCCCATCATGCAACCGCCAACTCACCTGACCGGAAAGAACTCCTTCACTGTGTTGGGCATCGACCGCGTTCGCCGTTCCAGATTCTTCGACGGTGCCGGAGACGGATTCCGGATCTGCTTGAGTCTCAGTCGAGCGCACGTGTGGTACCAGACCGCGTGCCATGAGCCACTTCCTGGCGGCCTCAGCCTCCTGTCCTTGGTTTTGGGCAAGCACGAGAACCCGCTCAAAGGCCCTCTCGGCCTCGCTTACACTGCCAAGGTGGCTCAATGTGACTCCCAAACGGTAGTAGAGCCCGGCATCGCGCGGGGATCTCGCAATTGCCTGCTGATAGGCATCGCGCGCGTCCTCGAACCGATCTTGGCCCAACGCTGCATCTCCGGCCTTTCGGAAGGCCAACGCCGAAGCTGCTTCGGTTTGCTCTCCCTGAATAGGTTTCGAATTCTCGCCGCATCCCGCGAGTGAGAAGACCGCGACAAGGACGAGTAAGAACATCATCGCTCATTGACGGATTTGACGCCACGACCCCGCCTTTACGTAGTACCACAGCGAATTCAAGGGTGGGGTTGTCGCGGCGGCAAGATTGAAATTGACTCGCGCGTTCCCGGTGACATCAGCTTCAGTATCAACCGTCGCCTCAGAGAGACCGACCACAGCTCCGAGAATGCCGGAGCCACCACCCATGCCGCGAAGCTCCAACGTGCCGAACGCGTAGACCAGCCCCTGGATACTGATGTTCCCTCCCACGCGGACATCGCCTTGGACAATGAGCCAGGTCGTTGAAGGGCTATGGGTCCCCGTGACGTTTACGCTGACTTTATTGTCGGGAGTGATAGGGCCGCCGTCAGTGGTGTCCACAAACACTACGCCGTTAGGAAGCGCCCCAAAGGCTTGACTCGAGTTGAAATAACATCCATTGGCTCCACCGCAATTCGTATTCTGCTTCGCCATCGCCTTGAGGATTGCTAGCTGCTCCGATGTTAAGGTGTGGCCGGGCTGATCAAAGTAGTTCGGGTCCGACCTTCCGTCATTGGTGCCCGGGGCGTCGATGGCGTCCATGTAGTTGTAGGGGGTTCCGACGACATCCGCCGAACCGCCAATGTCAACTTCCCCGGTCGCGTAGATTCCTGGCACGTCAGGACCCGTCGGATCGTTTCCGTTGATATCTGGAGTCCCCCTGAGTCTCACATCGTTTTTCACGCTCAGTGCCGCAGGGAAGTTTCCTGGTGGCAAGATAAACGGGTAGATGATTGTTGAAACGACCGTTGTCCCGTTGCCCACTGTGCCGGTCGAGACAAGGCGGACCTGATTCGGCTCATTAGGCGGGTTGGGAAGCGCCGTGTAAGCCACTCCTGCCTCATTGACACTTGCGATCGTGACCGCAAATGTGCCTCCTCCAAGAGGTACATTGCTCCAACGAATCCGCGTGGCATTCGTTGCCGGTACGGGAGGGGTTGGCGACCAGTCGGTAACAGCATCGTCAGCCGCTCCCGCCGCGCTCGAGTACTGAACCCCAAGACCATTGAACGCCTGCTGCCAGTTGGGCGGGTTCGGTGCGACAGGGGGAACCGTGTTCGTAGCGACCTGGATTCTGGTCTGTTCGAGCCCGCCGTCCGCAATGGACAGCGCCTGCTTCGACAGGGTGAAGTTGACGCTGATCTGAGGCTCTGTGATCGCGAGGCCCGCAAAGAGCGCCCCGAGCGAGGCGAGAATCGCAAGGACCAGCATGGCGAGTGGCAGGGCTATACCCTGTTCATCGCGTGACACGGCTGACGGCGTCCACTCATGGATACGAGTCATAGAATTGTCCTCATGGAATTGGAGCGTTTCGAAGCCTGACCTGAGTCGTGAAGGTCGCTGGCGTCGAAAACGACGCGATGGTTTGCGTCGTTGTCGGTAGGACTGTTAATTGAATCGTTATAGATCGGACTGATGCGATGGTCGCCGTGGGAGCGTTACTGCTATCCAGGTAGGTAAAGGTTAATGTCTGTGCGCCGTCAATCAGCGGTTCGTCCACGCCCCCCGCGCTCCGGCGGAGAGCACCTCCAGCCACGTAGTAACGAACAGTCTCACTCGGGTCCAGCACTCCATCACCGTCCAAGTCCGTGGTAAAGGTTACATCAGCCGCGGCCATTGCGGTGAGCCCTTGGAAGTTCCCTGAGAAGAGGGGATCGTACCCTGCTCCTCGAAGCTCACCGGCAACTCGTTCAAGCGCAATACGGCCGTTCTCTTGTACTTCGGCGCGTGAAGTGCCGGCTGCATAGGAATTCTGGCTCACCTGATAGATTCCGAAAATCGCGAGAGCCAGCATGCCGGTCAGGACGAGTCCGACGAGGAGGTCTACGAGAGTGAATCCTCCTTGAGAGCGCGCGCGGGACAAGTGACCAAGGCCGTTCAATTGCCAACCACTGAGGTGAGTTGAACGTTGACCCCATTCGGCAGGGCGACCGTGACTGTGACTTGCTTGAGGTTCGGATTCCCACCAACAAGCGTCACTTGGGTTGTTCGGGTATAACCAGACATCATCTCAGGGGGCTGTGGGCCCACGGGGAGAAGTGTCCAGTTGGTGACCGCGTCGTTCTTCGCTTGCTCCATTCGCTGCTCAGCCAGAAGCGCGGCAGTCGTTCGCTGATTCGCAGAGGAGATCGACTGATTCGAAACCGGGAACACTCCGGCGAGCGCGACCAACGCAACGGTGATGATGAACGAGGCAACAAGAACTTCCGCGGCCGAGAATCCTGACTGGCGCTGTTCAGCCTGCAAGGGAAAATTCATCGTCTTTCCCTCTCGGTTCACATCGCCACTGTGGCCCGCCAACCCAAACTCGGTGGCGGGAAGCACGCCCCCCCACAGCGTGTAACTAACGTCTATAACTGCAAAACAAGTACCATGAATTGCTGCTTGTGCAGATTTGGGGACGGCGAGAAAACGCCGCCGAAGCAAAACAAATCGCGCAACGAATCAGCGAGTTATTCTGCTCAAAAAAGGTTCAACAGGATAGAGACGAGACAGGGAATTCTCAGATGCCAGTTCTTACCACTCAATCGTGTCACGCGGTGTCACACCAAGTGCCAAAAGTGGCTTACGAGCTGATGAGGCTCCACGAGACCACCCACGGCGCGATCCGAAACGGAGTTCGAAGTGGTCCCTCCAGTCTGACCACGACCTCGTCACGAACTCGGACCTCACCTTGGGAAACCGCGCTTCCGATCAGGCTGGCCGTCCCACCGAGTTCGACGACTTCATTCGCGATCAGAAGACCGGTGAGCGTTGCTTGCCCGCCGGCAGTGATCATCCGCCCTCCGGCAATCAGCAGATCCTGAACGGCCGGAGTCATCACTGCTCCACCGTTGATGGTGATCTCTTCCCCGGCGATCAATGTGGTCTTCCACGGGAGGGCAAGAGTCCCAGGAGAACCGTCAATCGAAATCTTTTTCAGAGCAAAGTAGACTCCATTCTGAAGATCCCCGGATCTATTCCGCCACTCGCCGGGCCCCACCAACTCCCACCCGAGCCACCCGGAGGGATGAATGATGCCTGTCTTCACTTCTAAGATATCGGCATCGCCAAGAATAAAATCCGCGAGCGGTCGAAGCGCTGTGAGATCAAGCTGGGGGATCTCGCGCCGCGGAAATCCAGCCCCTTGCTTTCCGCCAATGGTCGCGCCTCCACCGGCAAAGCTTCCTGATGCAGTGGCATCGTGTCCAATCGTCCCGCCGGTGATGTCGAGAACGAGGTTGCTGTGAACGCTCCCGAGCTCTCCTTGGACGCGTGAATTTCCCCTGATCACGACCGCGCGTTCGGCGAGCAGCGCCACGCTAGGGATGAAGCGGGTGGTCACCACGGCTCGCAGCAGCCGTTGAGCATTCCCGCTTCCCTGCCCGGTTGATTCAAGGAGGATTGCATCGGGCCCGTTCGCGCGGTAGCTGACGCTATAGCTCCCGAATCCCCCAAGGCGCTCGCGGTTGAACAAGAAGGTAATATCCGGTCGAGCGGCGGAGATCATGGATGGGGCAGCAATCATCTGCGCCATCGCTCGCTCAAAGCCGGCTTCGGCAAGATAGGCGGCTTGGTTGCCTCGAAGAAAGTTCGCACTAATCAGCGATTCACTGCTCCCTAGGCTGAGAAGAAGGACAAGGAGCGATGCGAGCACCATCAGGATCAATAGCGTGAGAATAAGGACACTCCCTGTTTCCTTTCTGAGCCTCCAAGAAGCTTGCGCGCAACGGGGCACGATAGTCCCTCAGTGCTGAAGCAAATTTCTCGGACGAACAGAGGACTCGATTGTTCGGGCGATTGATGAACCTCCCGAGGGGACGAGCACCGTCAATTTCACCGTGATCTGGCGGATTGCATCTCGGTCCGCCTGGCTCGCTGGAATGAATGAACGTGGCGGGTCGCCGCCATC
>DATEAO010000056.1:0-2911 GCA_035288345.1 Candidatus Methylomirabilota bacterium
GGACACCACAGGCGAGGCTTCCGTCAGACCGTAGCCTTCGAGCAGACGGCCGCCGAACTTCTTCTCGAACGGCCCCACGATCTCAACGGGGAGCGGAGCGGCCCCCGAGCCCCAGAGCCGTACCGACGAGGTGTCAAAGCGGTCGCCGTCCGGGACGTTGAGCAGATAGACGAACATCGTTGGAACGCCCGACATCGACTGCACGCGGTAGCGCTGGATCGTCTCCAGCACCAGCTCGGGGTTGAACCACCGAAGCAGGACCGCCCGCGTGCCCAGGATATTTCCGGCGTTCATCAGTGTGAGACCGTACGAGTGTGAGAGCGGCAGCACGGCAAGTGCCCACTGCTCCCTGTCCAGCTCGTACAGGCTCGATGCCGCCCTTGCGTTGGAGGCAAGGTTCGCATGGGAGAGCGCCACCCCCTTGGGCTGACCGGTCGTCCCAGCGGTGTAGAGGATCACAGCGATCTCGTTGGACGCTCGCTCCACGATCTCGAAGCGATCAGATTCGCCGGCCACCAGCTCTTCCCAGGCGAGCGCGCCTGGTCTTTCACCCCCGACGAGGATGACTGAGCCCGGCCAGCCCTCTGCCTTGTCCGCCAGCTCCGGGGAGGTGATCAGCAGCTTCGCCCCGGAGTGATTGAGGATATGGAGGACTTCCGCAGCGCCAAGCAGGAAGACCACGGGGACGATCGCGCCACCGAGCTTGAGGATGGCTGTATACGCTTGCATCACCTCGGGGCAGTTCGGCAGCATGACAACCACGCGGTCCCCAGGCCCGATGCCCCGACGCGTGAGCGCGTTCGCGAGCTGGTTGGCGGCCCGCCGCATCTCGGTGTTCGTGTATTCCTTCCCCTCGAAGATCAGGGAGAGATACTCGCCATACTTCCGGATGTTCTCCTCTCCCAGCTTTGCGAGGTTCATCGCGCGCTTCCCGAGATTACGTTGGTCAGCCGGAACAATGGCGCTGCACGAGGACACTGCCCAGGAGCGCATGCTGCTCTGAAGGGAGCGCAATCGGCCGGTCGCTCTCGAACTCGATGCAAATCGGGCCCTCTTCTTTGGAAGGATCGATCTCGACGACAACGCTCATGGGAGAGCCCGGCCAACGATAGGTCAGCTCACTCTGAGACTGTTCCACGCGCTCGGCTTGGAGAACCAGCTCCCATTGGCTCCGTGCTCGCTCGGTAGATCGCGCTCGCGTTCGCAGGCCTAGAATCGTGACCGCGGGGGGCGGGTTCTCCTCCCCCGGAGGGCGCCGTCGCTGCGGAGGCTCGAAGCCCGGCGCCGCATGAGCCATCTGCACGACAAGACCGAGCGCTTCCTTTGGGTGAAGGAACGCTTCCTGCCAGTACGGATTGGAGTCGTTGTAGCCGACAATGGTGTAGCCGCGCGCCTCGGCGCGATCACACGCCGTCCGGAGGTCCCGGACTTTAAACGTGACATGGTGAATGCCCGGGCCATGTTTGGCCAGGAAGCGGTGAAGAAAGCCGTCCGGTCCCGCCGGCTCAAGGACCTCGATGCGTCCCCGGCCTTGAAAGCGCCAGTGGCCAAACCGGAAGCTTCCGGAATCCATTTCAAACTCGAGCTCGCCCCCAAGTATGCCCGTGAGCACCGGCGACGCGCTGGCGAGTCGGTCTGTGGCAACCGCAATGTGATCAAAGACGATTCGATCAGACATCTATAGAAGGGCGGGAATCGGGATCCGGGAATCGGGATCCGAAATGCCAACCCCGAATCCCCAATCCCGAAACTCAATCCCGAACCCCGAATCCCGAGCTTCTGACGGGGCCTTCTGCTGTTATTGTACCGGACACCCCCTCACTGAGGCTACTTCTTGCTAGCGTCGTAGAGCTCTCCGAAGGCCTCATAGATCTCACCGGTGAACTTGGCAAGCCGCCCCTGCTCGATCGGCGCAAAGTCTGTGGGGCTTGTGTTGATCTTGATCCCGGGGAGCAGCATCGGCAGCTCAAGGTTCTTCATGTTCGCGGCCTGCTTCATGACGTTGGCGCGCGAGAAGTCGTTGCCGGCCTGCTTGAGGACGTGAACCAGAGTTTGCGCCACGCTGTAGCCGTAGACATTGGCAGCATCGGCTATGTTGCCCTCCGCGTAGTACTTCTTCATGAACGCGAGCCAGTCCTTCATTCCCTTGTCGTTCTTGAACTGAGGATCGAGCGGGTCTTTGGCGTACTGGGTGGTGATGACCCCCTTGGAGGCTTCGAGCCCGGCTGGCTTCAGGACCGCTCCTATTGAGGCTCCCACGTTGTTCAGGAAGTGGACCGGCTTCCAGCCGATCTCGTTCGCCTTCTTGATCGCTTGGGCCGCGAACTTGGGCGTGGTGATGTTGAAGAAGACATTGGCGCCGCTGTTCTTGAGGTTGACGATCTGGGAATCGATCGTCGGGTCTGTCACCTCGTAGGTCTGCTCCATGACGACGATCTTCTTCGCGGCGTCGCCAAGGCCATCCTTAAAGCCCTTGAGGTAGTCCTTCCCGTAGTCATCGTTCTGGTAGAGGATGCCGACCTTGGCGTCCTGGATGTTCTTCAAGAGATAGCTCGCGTAGATCTTTGCCTCGCTCTGGTAGTTGGGCTGCCAGCCCATCGTCCACGGAAAGTTCTGGGGATCGTTCCACTTTGTGGCTCCAGTGGCCGAGAAGAGCTGGGGCACCTTCATCTGGTTCATGTATTTGTGGACGGCCGAGTTCCCCGGCGTGCCAAGGAGCTGGAAGATCAAGAGCACCTGGTCCTCTTCCACGAGACGACGCACCATCTCCACGGCCTTGGGCGGGCTGTAGCCGTCATCGTAGCTGATGAAGTTGATCTTCCGGCCGTTGATTCCACCCTCGTCATTGACCTTCTTGAAGTAGGCGGCGATCACCTTGCCGATGGTGCCGTAGGCGGAGGCCGGGCCGCTG
>DATEAO010000057.1:0-7756 GCA_035288345.1 Candidatus Methylomirabilota bacterium
GCGGGGAAGATCCGGATCCCGAAGCCGCCGCGATCGAGTATGAACAGCTCCTTCGAGCCGAGTTTCAACTCTCACCGGGGGAGTGGCCGCGCTTCGACCTGATCCTCCTCGGGATGGGCGCCGACGGCCACACGGCCTCGCTTTTCCCCGGCTCCCCTGTTCTGCGCGAGGTCAAGCGCTTGGTCGCGGCCTGCGAGGCTCCGTCACACCGGCAGCGCCGTCTGACGCTCACGCTCCCCGTCATCAACAACGCGCGGACGGCGATTGTGCTCGTGGCCAGGAAAGCAAAAGAAGAAGCGCTGAGGCGTGTGCTGCGTGAACAGAACCCGACTGACCCGCTCCCCGCTCAACTGGTCAGACCCCGCGACGGCCGTCTGATCTGGCTGATCGCGGAAGCCAGCCTTCAGCTGTCAGCGATCAGCGGTCCGCTCAAGCCAAAATCTCCGGCTGCTGAACGCTGACGGCGAATCGCCGATCGCTACTTCGCGTCTGGAATTGGAGAGGCGTTGACTGCGGGTGTCGTGTGTTTGGTCACTGTCAACTCGACCCGCGTGGTCCACCACCACCGGTCGTCGATGAACACTTGGAGGCTGTTCCCGCCTTTTTCGAATGTCTGAACGATCCCCTTCCCTGCTGTGAGTGTGGTGCTCACGAACCTCCACCCCTGGGCCTCGAGAGAGCTCCGGAAGGCCTGCGCCAGACTCGCCCCTTCAACCCAGCCCGTGTAGACCAAACGGCCTGCCTTGACCGTCGGAGATTCAATCAGGTCAGAATCGTTCAATTTGAAGGTGAGCCCACGCGGAATGGGAATGTCGTCGAACTCGCTTCGCACCGGACGCGGCGGAGAGCTGGCACAAGAAACAAGCAGCACGCTAGTCATGAGGACCCCCATCCACACACTGAACGTTCGCGTCTTCTTCATGAACGTGACTCCTTTCTCTCTCCCCTCTCGAATCGGATCGTATCACGACAAAAATTCAGATGACAACAAATTGTTCGGCTCCGTTCTGCTATAATTTCCTCGACCGTTCCCGGGGAGGTGGGGTGATGCGTCGGACCGCCTATCGAATCGTCTCGATTGTCCTGGTTGCCTCCATGCTGGCCTCGTGCGCCAGCACCAAAGTCCCGCCCATCGACGCTGAGGGGCAAGCGTTCAAGCTCGCGGCCGATGAGCGCCAGCTCTGGCAGAAGGCGGAGCAGGAAGCCGAGAAGCTGGAGAAGACGGGTAAGCTCTACGAAGACCCCATGCTCGAGGAGTTTCTCGGCAAGATGGGGGATCGGCTGGCTCCGGACACGGTGAAGCAGTCAGGCGCCGTCGGATTTCGCTTCTTCGTCTTTCGCGATCCGACGCTGAACGCGTTCGCCCTCCCCAACGGGCGCATCTACGTCCACACCGGCCTTCTTTCGCGCGTTGAGAACGAGGCCCAGCTTGCCACGGTCGTCGCTCACGAGATGGCGCACGTGACGAACCGCGACGCGCTCAGATTCAACCGGGACGCCCGTAACAAATCCATCGCCGCCACCGTGCTCGCCATCGTCGCCAGCATCGGGGTGGCGGCCGTCGCGGGCGATCAGGCCCGCCGGGGAAATCCTGTCGCGGCCGCCGTGCTCAGTCAGACCGCGCACGTGATGTTGGGTCTCGGGCTTCAGCTTTCCCTTCTCGCCGCCATCAATGGCTACGGCCGGGGCCTGGAAGCTGAAGCGGATGAGAAGGGAATGGAGAATCTCGTCCGCGCAGGGTACGATCCCAACGAGGCCCCGAAGGTCTTCGAGCTCCTCTCCAAGGATTCCGAGGACCACGGGAAGCTGGAGAACTTCTTCTTCGGCAGCCACCCGCGGCTCCAGGAACGGATCGAGACGACGACCTCGCTCTTGCGGGGCCGCTACCAGGGCCAGGCCTCGGACTCCGGCCGGATTCGCGACACCGAGGAGTTCCAGTTGAGGATGCGCAGCGTGGTGAGGGAGAACGCGGCGCTCGATGTCAGGGCCGGACGCTTTGACCTCGCCGCGAAGCAGCTCGACCGGGTGCTGGCGCTCACGCCAAAGGACCCGATCGCCCACACCTACTACGGCGACCTGTATCGACTAAAATCTCAACGCGCCAAGACCAGCGTGGACAAGCAGGAGCTGATTCAGAAGGCGCTCGTGCGGTATGAGGAAGCGACCGCGCTTGACCCAACGCTTCCAGATCCCCACCGCCAGCTTGGCCTCCTTTATTATCAGCAGCGGAACACCGGGAAGGCGAAGGAGGCCTTTCAACGCTATCTGGCGCTGGCCCCGAACGCTCCCGACGCCCGGCGCGTGAAAGAATATCTCGTCGAATTGGACCGGTAGCGGGAGCGCAGGATCAGTCGCTGGTACTGGGTCAGTTTAGGCGCCGGGACTGGGTCAAGTTGCGAGCTAGACGAGGCTCCAGGGAGGAGCCAGCCCGAGGCGTACGTGGTTGTACGTTGAGGGCTGGTGACGGCCGAGAACGAAGTATGGCGAAGCAAATTGACCCAGTCCCCTGTCGTTTTCCTCCTTGACAGGCTCGCTGTCAGGCCCGTATCCTCGGTCGAGCCCTTGCTGCCCAGACAAGAGGACTGCGCGCCGGAACCTCTGGCCGGCGCCCCCGTTCTGACCGAAGAGGCTGAGCAGATTCGATGGCGAGCTGGAACCGACGAACCAACCTGATGCCCAAAACCCTGTCTACCAAATGCCCGACCTCGCCGACAGGCTTGTTCGAACGCCGGCTTTGCCGGCGCAAGCTCGGGGGGGAGGTTTCGGAAGGGGGGCAGGCCTCCCTCCGAGGATCTGATAAGGAGGGAACATGCGCAACAGACCCGCTCTGACAGCGTCCGATGTGCAGAAAATGGTCGCCGCCTGCAGGACTGAGGCGGAGAAAAACGGATGGAAGGTCACAATCGCAGTCGTGGATGACGGCGGCTACCTCCTGCATCTCGATCGCTTGGACGGCGCAGGGCCCATGACCGCGGAAGTCGCCGCCGGGAAAGCGCGCACCGCAGCCGTCACGCGGCGCCCGACCAAGTTCTGGGAGGACCGCGTCAAGGAACGCCCCGTCTTTCTGAAGTTCCCCGACAATCTGCCGATCCAGGGCGGCGTCCCCATCATGTACCAAGGCGAATGCGTCGGCGCGATCGGCGTGTCGGGTGTGCAGTCGCACGAGGACGAGCAGATCGCCAACGCCGGCATCGCCACGCTCGGGTAGCGCCGCGCCGATAAGCTTCGCATCCCGGCGTTCCGTATCGGGGACCGGCGCTCGAAGCTCGCGCTTTAGATTGTGGATTTCCGAACCCCGGACCCCGAATTGGCTCGCATCTCGGCACGGCGCGAGTGGAGCGTAAAGCGAAGGAACCGCAAAGATATGCTCGCTCCCCACTACGTAATCGCGATTCTCGGGGTGGGAGAGTTGTTCGAGCTCTATTCGGAGCACTTCCTGATGGAAGAGTTCTGGGCGCTCGTGATCGTCGTCTTTATGTTCGCCTTCGCGGTCTCAGAGGCGATCGCTGCTCTCGAGCGCCACGTCGAATACTACGCCAGCAGTCGCTGAGGCCGGACTACTCTTTCGGTTGGTAGGCCCACCGCCAAGCCACCCAGCCCGAGGCCGCGATCATTCCCACCCAACCGAGGAATTGAACCGCGCTGGCGATCGTCGTGTCGAGTGGCAGCACGCCCCATCGACCGAAGATGTTGGCCCAGTCGTGATCGCCGCCTCCAACGAGCGGCAGGCGTTGCGCGCGCGCGTCGGCCATGTATTGGGCGATATTCAGAAAGTTCTGAAAGAACCAGACCCACGCGAACGCAGAACCGACCGTTTCGCGTCTCGCCCAAAAGGCGAGTCCCGCAATGAAGGGAAACGTCAACTGCCCGAGCGTTCCGCCATAGAGCCCCAGTGTCGGACCAAGAATCCCATAAAACAGATGCCCCGCCTCGTGAAACGCCAAATTCGCGTGGTCGATCAGAAAGAGAAATCCATCATCGTCGGTCGCAAGGAGCAGGAAAAGCGCGCCACATCCCAATGAGACAGCCCAGAGCTGCCCGGTAGGCACCACTTTCCACGGCTGATGACGAATCCCGCCGAGGAACTCGAGCATGGATCAATTCTAGCCCGAACCCCCTGGAGGTTGCGAGTGATTAAGCGCTCGAACTCACCGTTGCATGTCTCCCTTTAGTGTGTTGACCGGGTTCGAATTCCTCTGTTATCGTAAGGCGCTATCACATTCAACCCATTCAAAGGAGGGTCCCCCATTCGCTACACCGACATCGATTACAGCGTGGACGAGGGCCTGGCTATTGTTCGGCTGAACCACCCCGAAGTCCTGAACGCCATCACCTTCAAAACCTATGAGGAGCTTGAGCGGCTCTGGCTCGAGATGGGACACGACGACAGCGTGAAGGCGGCGGTGCTGACAGGCGCTGGCAAAGGATTCTGCTCGGGTGGGAGCGTCACCGGCATTATCGAGCACCTCCTCACCAGAGACGCAAAGGGTCTCTATGAGTTCACGCGCATGACCTGCAACGTGACGCAGAACATGCGCCGGCTCAAAAAACCGATTATTGCCGCGGTGAACGGTATTGCGGCTGGGGCCGGAGCAGTGCTGGCGCTGGCTTGCGATCTCCGCGTGGTCTCGTCAGCCGCAAAGTTCTCATTCCTGTTTGTCAAGGTGGGGCTGGCCGGGGCCGATATGGGAGCGGCCTACCTCCTCCCCCGCATCGTCGGGCTGGGGCGCGCGACCGAGCTGTTGTTCTATGGAAGCCCTGTCGATGCCGAAGAGGCCTACCGCATCGGCTTGGCAAACTGGGTGGTTCCGCCCGAGCAGGTCTTCGATGTCGCCAAAGAAAAAGCGCGGAAGCTGATCAATGAGGGGCCGCTCTACGCGATCGGAAAGACCAAGGATCTGCTCAACAACGAGGCTCCGATGGACCTCGAGACCGCGCTGGAGACCGAAGCCCTGGCCCAGTCCTTCTTGATGCTGACGCCCGAGTTCCATGAGGGGTACAAAGCGTTCATGGAGAAACGTAAACCCTCTTTCAACCGCTGACTGCAGTGGAACTCTTCTTTACCGCTGAAACTGCCCTGATTGCAGCGCGGGCCCCCGGGCTGCGCCACGCCCGCGCTCCCGCAGAAACGAGCGTGGGCGGCAAAGCCGGCGCTCGAACACGACATGGAGCGTGACGATGGACGTGTTTTTCACGACTGACCAATTGAGCCTCAGATCCAGGCTTGCCCGCTGGGTCAAAGAAGAGGTCTACCCGCTGGGCTCCCAAGAGGATGATCCTGAGCGCCAGGTCCGCCTCTTCCTCCGGCTCTTGAGCGCCAATGGTTTTCTGGGCTACACGATTCCTCGCGCCTACGGAGGGCGCGATGAGACGGTTCAGGCGCGCGCGCTCTGTCTGATCCGTGAAGCATTGGCGGAAGGGTCTGCGCTGGCGGATCTCGCGTTCGCGACGCAAGCCCTTGGCAGCTACCCGATCACGCTCGCCGGAAGCGACGCGCTGAAACAGCGCTACCTGCCGCGCGTCGCCAGCGGCGAGGCGATCACGGCCTTTGCGCTCACCGAGGCCCAGGCCGGTTCAGACGTCGTCGCGATGCAAAGCCGCGCGGTAAAAAAAGGAGGAGAGTACATCCTCAACGGCGAGAAGCGATTCATCTCCAATGCCGGCGTGGCCTCCGTGTACACGGTGTTTGCCAAAACTGATCCAGAACAAGGACCGAGGGGACTCAGCGCGTTCGTCATTGATTCGGAAACGCCCGGTTTCTCCGTCAAGGAGCTCACACGCGTGATGGCCCCTCACCCGATCGGCATTGTCGCGTTCGAGGATTGCCGAATCCCCGAGGATCATCTGATCGGGACAGAGGGCCAGGGGCTCGCGATCGCGCTTCAAACGCTCGACCTGCTGCGCCCGACGGTGGGAGCGGCCGCGTGCGGGCTGGCCAACAGGGCGTTGAACGAAGCGCTGCACTATGCCTCTCACCGCAAACAGTTCGGAAAGTCGCTTGCCGAGTTCCAGGCGATTCAGCTCAAGCTGGCGGACATGGCGACCGAGTTGGACGCGGCGCGCCTTCTGGTCTATCGCGCCGCGTGGGCCAAGGACCAGACCGGGGGCGAGGCGCGCATCGAAGCGTCGATGGCAAAGCTCTTTGCCACCGAGGCGGCTCAGGAGATCATTGATCAGGCGTTGCAGATCCACGGCGGCGTGGGCGTCGTGGTCGGCAGCGCGGTCGAGCGACTCTACCGCGAGGTGCGCGCGCTCAGGATCTACGAAGGCACCTCCGAGATCCAGCGCCTCCAGATCGCCAAGGAACTCCTCAGGAAAGTGAAGCGTGAAGTGTGAAGCGTGAAGCGTTCGCAGGCAAGTGAGATGACGATTCGCATTAACCGCGTCTACACCAGATCCGGCGACAAAGGCCAAACCGCGCTGGTTGGCGGCAAGCGCGTCCCCAAAGACTCGCCCAGAATCGAAGCCTACGGGACCATCGACGAGCTGAACTCGATTGTGGGGCTCGCGCGAGTCTTCAATGAAGAGCGGGTTGCCGAGAGCGAGGCTCATCGCTGGCTCGACGATGTGCTCCGGCGGCTCCAGAACGAGCTGTTCGATCTCGGGAGCGAGCTGGCGACCCCTGAGGACGCGGTCTACGAGGGGATGTTCCGCTTCAGCGAACGCGAGGTCACAGCGCTCGAAAAGCTCATCGATGAGTGTCAGAAAGATCTCGAGCCGCTCAAGTCGTTTACGTTGCCGGGCGGGGGCCGGATCGGCGGATTTCTCCACCAGTGCCGCACCGTCTGTCGTCGCGCTGAGCGACGGATTCTTGCCCTCTCAAGGGCCGAGCCAATCAATCCCTGGACGCTGAAGTATGTGAACAGGCTGAGCGACCTCTTCTTTGTGCTTTCCCGCTGGGTGGGAAAGCGCTTGGGGGAGAAAGAGTACCTTTGGGAGCGAGGGCTTCAGCCTCGGAGGGGGGCAAGCCCAACTGCCCTTACCACCTCGGTCGTCAAGCGACCGAGAGAGGCCGATTCCTCCCCGCAAGCAAGCTTGCGCGGGCAAAGCCCGCGCTCGAAGGCGGATAGGCTCCAACCACGCCCGGGCAAGAAGCAGTGAAGAAATGAGCGAGCGGACGGCGCTGATCACGGGCGGGGCGCGAGGAATCGGGCGGGCGATCGCGCTCTCGCTATCCGTGTCAGGTTGGGACGTGGGGATCTGCTACCGAAAGAGCGAGCGAGAAGCCCGGGAGCTCCTCAAGCAGATCCAAGAACACGGCCGCCGCGGTCTCGCGATTCAGAGCGACGTCTCCGATCCTCACGCCGCAGAACAGCTCGTGCGCCAGGTCGAAAAAGAGTGGGGGCGGATCGACGCGCTTGTGAACTGCGTCGGGCCATACCATCGCGTGGATCTTCTCAGCGAGAGCGTGGAGGGATGGAAGGCGATGTTTGACAACAACCTCCACCCCGTCTTTTACCTGAGCCGGGTGGCGGCGCAGGGAATGATCGAGCGGAAGTGGGGACGCATCATCAACTTCAGCATGGCGAACGCCGACCAGCTCGTCGCTCAGCCCCAGGTCACCGCGCACTACATCGCCAAGGTTAGCGTGCTTGTTCTCACTCGCTCCCTGGCCCGCGTGCTCGCACCCCACGGCATCACCGTGAACGCTATCTCACCAGGCTTCATCGACTCGGGGAGCGCGCCTCAAGAAGAGCTTGCATCTATGGCGAAGCGGATTCCAGCCGGCTATATCGGCTCGACCCAGGACGCCGTG
>DATEAO010000058.1:0-4589 GCA_035288345.1 Candidatus Methylomirabilota bacterium
CCCCGCCTGTCGTGAAGAAGCCGACCGGACCCGAGCCGGCCCCGATCGGCTGATAGCTCGACGAGACCGCCTTGGCCATCTCGCGCAGGAGTGACATCGAGACCTGCTGGTGCTTCTCTCGAAAGAGCACGCCCCCGAGGAGCATTACGCGTGCGCCTCCTGCTGGTCGCTTGACCGCACGCGGTCTCTCCATTGCCGGGCCATCGGGAGCGCCTTGGTCTCGACCGCGTTGAGGAGCCGTCCGTACAGGCTGTCTCGGTAGATCTCGATGGTGACCGTCTCTTGAGTCCCACTGGCCCAACGGAGCTTGTACTCGTTGGTGCCGGGGCCCATGTCGTAGCGCGTGACGTCCCCGGCCTCGAAGAGCGACTGGACGATCCGGAAGTTGAGGTACGCTCCGGGCGAGAGCTCACGCGCGTCCAAGGCGTAGTCGGAGCGGAGCGCGTGCACAACACCGAGTGCCTGGATCTGGTACTCCATCGCCACCGCGCGGCCGTTCAATCGGAGCACCCAGAGGCGAAGCCACCTGTTTCGTGAGGCGCACTGACTGAGCGCGCGAAAGAACTCGGGCATGTGTGGCATCGTGGCCATCGCCACGCCTCGATCCGCCTTCCAGCTCTGACTGGAAACCTCAAGGATCTCTGAGAAGAGCGGCGAGGTCGGGTCGACCTCGCGATGCTCTTCTACAGAGATCCTCCCGGCTCGTTCCAGCCGGTTTTGGATATTTCGGATGGTCTTGCGGAAGCGTGGAGTCTTCCCGTTGAAAAACTCACTCCAGCTCCCGGTGATCTCAAGGTACGGCGACCGCTCACCCGGCGCCACGCGCCAGCGACGACGCCCTTCGAGGTTTGACTGGAGAAGCTTCACTGTTGAGGAGGTCGTCGGGATCTTCCGGAGGCGCACGAGGTCACAGCCCTCGTGCCTTCGCGCGTACTCGAGGAAACTGCTCACGACCTCATCGTGCTTTCCGGCAATGAGCAAATCTATGAACGGTGTGTCAGGGCACTCCGCCAGCCCGAGCAGCCTCACTGGAAAGCCGTGCATCTTTTCCCTCCAGCGGATCAGCGGGATCGCGGCCAGCGGCCCCGTCGAATCGTCGATGAGCAGCAGTTCGGGCTGCCGCTCGGATCCTGCAGCGATCCAGCAGCACTGAAACCACTCGTGGCTGAGAAAGGGCGAGGTCTGGCCGCTCTCGTTCGCCAGCTCCGACCAGACCGGGCCGAGTGACCGAAACTCTTCGAGAGTGGAGATCCTGCGGATGTTGAGGCTCATGGTCAGCTCACCTGCCTCATGGTCGGCGAAGCCGCCATGCCCGTGACCTGGGCGAGCACCCGGTCGAGCTTGGCCATCGAGTCGGCCCAACAGTGATGACTCTCCACAAAGCTCCGCGCGGCTCGCCCAACAGGGGCGCGCAACAGCGGCGAGTCGAGGAGGTTCACGATGAGATCGGCGGCGCGACCAGGGTCGTCTTCGACGAACAGATGACGCCCCGGCTTGGCGTCCAGACCCTCGTGAGCTTTCGAGGACGCCACCACGGGAAGACCCATGGCCATCGCCTCCAGCACCTTGTTCTGAACACCACGCGCAACCCGGAGGGGCGCTACGACCACACTTGCTTGTCGCAGGAACGGCCTCACGTCCGGAACTTCTCCGGTGACCTCGACGCCTTTTATCGAGGCAAGCCGACGCACAGCGGTCACCGGGCGCTTCCCCACAATGACAAACCGTGCCCGCGGCGCTCGCGCTTGAATCCTCGGGAGGACAGTTTTGGAAAAGTAGAGGGCCGCGTCGACGTTCGGGAAGTAATCCATGGCCCCGGTGAAGACGATCGTCGGCTCCCATGAAGGCTCGGCCGACGGGGTGAAATATTCAAGGTCAACGCCATTTTCGATCACACTGGTCCGTGCCCACGGCGCGAGCGAATGGAGCAGCGCCTCTTCCTGGCGCGTGGCGACGATGCAGTGGCTCGCTTGCCGCGCTGCGGCAACTTCGTGCTGCCGGAGGCGCATCGCCTCGAGGCGATAAACCCAGGCTTTATGGCGGGGGAGGTGGGCGCAGTACTGCAACCACTTATCGGAGTCCACGTCGACGAAGTCCATGATGATCGGGGCACGACGGAAGTGCGTCACGTGCTGTGCCATCGAGGAGGACGAGACGTAGACCAGGTCGAAGCGGTCCCTTCCGAGGCGATCGTCGACCTGCGCTCCGAAGTCCGGCGACTTGAAGTAGGAGAGCGTCGCCGAGCTGCCGGACACGAGCGAGAGCAGCGCGAGCACACGCTTGCTGCTCCTGGTGATCTTCGAGTACACCAGGTCAGGGATCTCCTTTTCCAGCGCGCTGAGCGCATGCTCGGGCCTCAACTCGTCCACCAGGAACGCCAGGGTCAGCTCGTGCTTCTGCGCGAGATGTCGGGCGATCTGGTACGCCCTCACCTTGTCGCCGGTCCGCGGCGGGTAGGGCATCCGATGGGCGAGCATCAAGATCTTCATTGTCGGGTTCCTAGGGCAGGTACCGGACCACGCGAGGACCGATCAGCTTGGTGAGTGCCAGAGGCATTCGCTGCCAGAGCCTGACGGCCGTCTGAAACTTCGGGTTCGAGGGGGAAAGATTGGGCATGGACTTCGAGCGGATCAGCACGTACTGATACGGGAGTGGCGTGGGCTCGAACCCCCAGTGACGCTTGAAGTCGTGCGATCCCGTGCCGACGCGGCTCCGGCCGAAGTCAAAGATCCGGTAACCGGCCGCCGCCGCGTACCGCATGAGCTCCCAGTACATGAAATCGTTCGGCGCGAGCTCTCTCGCCTCGTAGAGCGCGGCGCCGTAGTACGGCAGCGCCTGATCCTCATAGAAGAGGGTGAGGACCCCGGCGATCATCCGGTTTCCATCCCAGACCGTGAGGAGCTGGCACTCTTTGTCGAAGGCGGCCACAATCGCCCGGAAGAGCGAACGCGGGAAGACCGGGGAGCCGAGGCGCCTCAGGTTCTCGCAGTAGATCTCGTAAAACCGATCGAGGTGGTCGGTGCTGACCTCGCTGCGGAGGCCGTGCTTCATCCCCTGGCGCACCATTCGTCGCTGCTTTCTCGGGATCGCCTCGAGGTTCTCTTCCTCATTTGAGGAGATCTCCTTGCTGAATGTGACGTAGAGCTCCTTGGGTTGAAGGCCCAGCCCTTGGTCGCGGCGGTGACGCAGCTCGAGATAGCTCACGCCGCGCCGCTGCGCGAGATCGCTTGCCGCATTGAGCAATGCGTGACGTGCGGAGTCTGTGGACGCGCAGATGCCGCCGTAGACGGCGTAGGGCACCGAGACTAGAGAGCGGCCACGCGGGAAGCCGCGCACCTCGAAGAGGGGGAGCACCCCTTCGATCGCGCCGGCTCGGCGTGCCAAGAGGTAACGAGACTTATGCCCGAAACTCTCCTCGACGGCCCGCTTCCAGGCGATGAGATGGAATGGGCTTCCGTCCGCGTTGGAGCGGACGAAAGCATCCCATTCAACTGTCTCGTTTCGAAGTTCCGTGATCTCCATTGACTCTCAGGCGTACCGGTGACGAATTTTCCTAACGATCCGCGAGGCGGCCTTGCCATCCCACAGCTCCGGCAGGCGCCCAGTGGGCCACCGGCCACCGACGATCTCGTGCCAGGCCTCGCTGATCTTTTCAGCATCTGTTCCCACGATCCGGTTGGTCCCGTGTGTCACCGTGATCGGCCGCTCCGTGGTGGTCCTGAGCGTGAGGCACGGGATCCCGAGCGCAGTCGTCTCCTCCTGGATCCCGCCTGAATCGGTGAGGACGCAACGGGCGTTGGCCATCAGATGGATGAAGTCGAGGTACGGAAGGGGGTCGCTGAGTTTCAGCCCTCGCCGCTCATCCAACACAGCTTTACTTCTGGCGAGCTGCCGGTGCGTCCTTGGATGGACGGGGAAAATGATCGGGCAGTCCTCCTGGATGGGAGCGATTGCGCGAACGATTCGCTCGAACGCCGCTGCGTCATCGACGTTGCTCGGCCGGTGCAGCGTAAGCACCACAAACCTCCCCGGCACGAGCCCAAGCGTGTCGATTATCAGCGACTCCCTCGCACGCTCCCTGAAGCGGAAGAGCGTGTCGATCATGAGGTTCCCAACGTGGTGAATACGGTCCTCGGGGATCCCCTCTTGGCGGAGGTGTTCGTTTGCCGACGGCTCTGTTGTGAAGAGCAGATCGGAGACCGCGTCTGTGAGAACACGGTTGATCTCCTCGGGCATTGTCCGGTCGAAGCTTCGGAGCCCGGCCTCGACATGGGCGACGGGGATGCCCATCTTGACTGCCACAACCGTGCCGGCGAGAGTGGAGTTGACGTCACCCACCACGACAACGAGTGTTGGCGCTTCTTGGCTGAAGACCGCCTCGAGCTTGAGCATGATCTCGGCCGTCTGGGTGGTGTGGGACGCCGATTTCACCCCGAGATTGACGTCGGGGGTCGGGATGTCGAGATTCTTGAAGAACGCCCCGGACATCGCCTCGTCGAAGTGCTGGCCGGTATGAATGAGGCATGTTTCGACTTCCGGATAGTCCTGGAGCTCAGCCATCAGCGCCGCGATCTTGACGAAGTTGGGGC
>DATEAO010000059.1:0-2193 GCA_035288345.1 Candidatus Methylomirabilota bacterium
CTCGCAGGTATTCCCATTTGGCGTGGTGGCTCATGATGTTCCCCTCCTTCGGCCCGATGGCCGCGAGGGTAACATCTCAAATGGCGCGATGATTTCTCCCTCGGTAACATTTTAGATGGCGCGATACGGACCCTTGCCACAGGGGCGTTTTTCGCCTATCCTTCCTTTTGCTGTCCGCGTTGGATCAGCGGGGACGGTGTCTTCCGCTTTTCGTTCCTGGAATTCTGACCGGCAGAGAAATCATATGGACGCGATGAACAGCACGGGGCCTCGCCTCACGCAGCCGCAGCCGTGGACAGTGGATTTAGGCATCGAGGGTGAGAGCCTCCCCCTCCACAGCCACGCCGCCTACGTCTGGGAGACGGACAGAGAGTTTGCTGATGCGGTCCGGTTTTTGGAAGCGGGCTTGCGTGGCACAGATCACTGCGTGATGTTCGGTCACGAGGAAGCCAACGAGGCCGTATCCGAGATCCTGCGAGAACGGGGCTTCGATGTCGAAGGTCTGCGGGCCAGGCGGCGGCTGATTGTGCTGGGCGGGAGCACCTCCGGGGATGTGATTCTGAACACGATCGCCGCCGCCTTTGAACAAGCGATTGCGGACGGGGCTCCTCTTATCCGATTGCTCGGGAACATCGGGTGGGGGCACCAGGGCTGGCCCGGAGACAAAGACCTGCTCGCCTTTGAGGCCAAAGTCACCGATGCCGCGAAACAATTCCCTTGCGTCGTGGTGTGCATGTATGATGTGCGTGCGTTGTCCGGTCTCATCGTGCAACACGGAGCGTTCGAAACTCACCCGCTGATTGTTCAGGGGCAGTCGGTCCGGGAGAACCCGTACTACGTTCCGGCCGACATCTTTCTCGAGCGCCTGGAAGCGATTGCCGCCGATATCTCCGGGCGTCGGCGAACGGAAGAGGCGCTGAGAAAAAGCGAAGAGCGCTTCAAGAACCTTTTCGAGCGCTCCCGCACCCTTCTCGAGATCAACAACGCCGTCATCTCCAACCTGACCCAGGAAGCGCTCTTCCACGCCGTCGCCCAGGCCCTTCGCCGGGTCGTCCCGCTTGACCGGACCGCGATCTTCCTCCACGACCCGAAAAAGGACGTCCTGCGTCTCTTCGTCCTGGAGTCGTTCCTGCCCTCCGCGTACTTCACGGTGGGCCTGGAAATGCCTCCGGGAGAGAGCCACGTCGGATGGGTGTTCCAGAACCAGCGATCGCTGTTGCGCCGCGATCTCGAGCGGGAGCGCGAGTACGCTATGGAGGACCGAGCCTTCGCCGACGGGGTCCGCTCCTACGTGATCGTGCCGCTCGTCGCCAGGGGAAAGGCGGTCGGTGTCCTGGCCGCGGCCAGCACGCTGGCACACCGGTACTCCGAGGAGGACGCGGAGTTCCTCCAGGAAGTCGCCAACCAGGTGGCGCTGGCCATCGAAAACATGAAGGCCTACGAGGAGATCGCGGCGCTGAAGGCGCGCCTCGAGCGCGAGAACGTCTACCTCCAGGAGGAGATTCGCAGGGAGTACAACTTCGACGAGATGGTGGGGAGTAGCCGGGCGCTGATGGAGGTGCTCGGGAGAATTCAGAAGGTGGCGCCCACGGACGCCACCGTTCTCATTTTCGGGGAGACCGGGACCGGCAAAGAGTTGATCGCTCGAGCGCTTCACAACCGCAGCGGCCGTCGGGACCGGCCGCTCGTCAAGGTGAACTGCGGCGCGATCTCGGCAGGTCTGGTCGAGAGCGAGCTGTTCGGTCACGTGAAGGGCGCCTTCACCGGCGCCCTCGAGCGCCGGGTCGGCCGCTTCGAGCTGGCCAACGGCGGCACCCTCTTCCTGGACGAAGTGGGCGAGCTGCCGCCGGAGACGCAGGTCAAGCTGCTCCGGGTGCTCCAGGAGCAGGAGTTCGAGCCTGTCGGGAGCAGCCAGACGATGCGCGTGAACGTGCGGATCATCGCCGCGACCTCGCGCGACCTTGAAGAGGCGGTGCGGGCCGGCCGTTTTCGCTCAGACCTCTTCTATCGCCTGAACGTCTTCCCCATCAAGGTGCCGCCCCTCAGGGAGCGCCGGTCGGACGTGCCGCAGCTCGTGATGTTCTTCCTCGATCACTTCTCCAGGAAGGTCGGGAAGAGGATCACGGCGCTGTCGCCGTAGACGGCAGAGCAACTGGTGAACTACGCGTGGCCGGGGAACGTGCGGGAGCTTCA
>DATEAO010000060.1:0-7976 GCA_035288345.1 Candidatus Methylomirabilota bacterium
TTCGGGGGGAGGTTTCGGAAGGGGGGCGTGCCCCCCTCCGAGGATAAAATGATTATCGTCATCGACAACTACGACAGCTTTACCTATAACCTCGTTCAAGCGCTCGGGGCGCTCGGGGCGACCGTCGAGGTTGTCAGGAACAATGTGGTCACCGTGGACGAGCTGGAGACGCGCCGCCCGGAGCGGCTCGTCATCTCGCCAGGTCCGGGCACGCCGGACGACGCCGGAATCTCGGTGCCCGCGGTGCGTCGCTTTGCCGGGAAGATCCCGATCCTCGGCGTCTGTCTCGGGCACCAGTCGATCGGCCAAGCATTTGGGGGGCGTGTGGCCCGAGCGCGCCGCCTCATGCACGGCAAGACCTCTCCGATCACCCATGACGGAAAGACGGTCTTTCAGGGGCTCTCAAATCCGTTTGAGGCCACCCGGTATCACTCCCTGGCGGTCATGCCAGAAGGTCTCCCCGACGACCTGGAGGTCTCGGCGGAAGCGGACGACGGCGAGATTATGGGGCTCAGGCACAAGCGATATCCGGTGGAGGGCGTCCAGTTCCACCCGGAGTCGTTCCTGACCACCGAGGGCACACACCTGCTTCGCAACTTCCTCACCCTCGTGGGCTAGCAGGCTGATGAAAAAGGCCCATCTGCGGCGTTGGCTCGTTTGTGCCTCCCTGCGGCGTACAGCCGCGTACGCCTCAGTCGTCCCAACCTTCGCCGCCTTGCATCTGAACCTTTTTGATCAGCCTGCGGCCATGGTGTTCTTCAGCACCCTGTCAATGAAAATCTCTCCCGTAGAGTTGGAGCCAGTTCTCTCGCTCCAAATTCCTTGGCTGTCGTGGAGAAGCTCGACCTCCAGAGATCGGCGCCACGATCAGGGGTACCACGTTTCGAGCGCCGGCTTTGCCGGCGCAACCCCAGGGGGACGTTCGGAAGGCGGGCTAGTCCCCCTCCGAGTGCCCATATGAGCGTCCGAGAGTTCGGGGAGCGGCCGCTCATTCAGCGCATTCGTCGAAGCATTGGGCGCCGCTCCTCCCGCGTCTCCGTGGGGATCGGCGACGACGCCGCGGTGTTGACGACCAGTCCTGGCCAGTGTCTTCTCGCCACGACCGATCTCCTGATCGAAGAGGTTCACTTCAGGAGGCGCTCAGCCTCTCCCTACGAGATCGGCTGGAAGGCGATGGCCGTGAATCTGTCCGATATCGCGGCGATGGGCGGCGTCCCTCGTTACGCGTTGATCGCGCTCGCGCTTCCGCCAGAGCTGTCGGTGGAAGAGGTTGACGACCTCTATCGCGGTATGACAGCGCTCGCGGCGCGCCACGACGTGGAGCTTGTCGGCGGCGACACCTGCACATCACCTCACGGCCTGGTGCTGAGCCTCACGCTGCTCGGGGAAGCCAGCGCGCCGGTGCTCCGATCCGGAGCGCGGCCAGGAGATCTCCTCGCGGTCACAGGCAGTTTAGGGTTGTCCGCTGCCGGTCTCGCGCTTCTCGAAACGTCTCCCCGGGAGTTGTTGCCGGACGATCGGGAGCTTGCGCTCGCGGCGCACCGTCGTCCAACCCCGCGGACCCGTGAAGGTCAGTGGCTTCAGGGCCGGGGGGTCGCGCACGCCATGATCGACCTTTCTGATGGCCTTGCCACGGACGCCGGGCATATCGCGACAGAGAGCGGAGTGAGTGTGACGGTGCGGGTTGACCGTCTCCCCATCTCGCCCGCGGTGAGACGAATCGCCGAAGCGACCGGCCGCGACCCCGTCACCCTCGCGGTGACGGGCGGCGAAGACTACGAGTTGCTCCTCACGCTGGCGCCGGACAGCTCACCTGAGCTGAGCCGGCACTTCCTCAACGAGACCGGAACGCCCCTGACCATGATCGGAGAAGTGACGGCGGGCGATCCCACGGTGAAGTTTGTCGATGCGCATGGACAGGTGGTGACATTCGGTGAGGGCTTCGACCACTTTTCTTCTTCCCGGAGCCGTTCCGGACTTCCTACTTCGTACTCTGGACCCCGAGCCCCGAACCCCGAACCCCGGTCTCTGTCATGAGCGCCTGGGTGAGCTGGGAGGTGTTCGGTCTTCTCATTCTGCTCCTCGTCGCTGCCATGCTGAATGGCGCTGAGTCGGCCTACTTCTCGCTCGGGCGACTCCGCCTCCGGGGTTTGCCGGAATCCACTGAAGGCCAGGGTCGGCTCGCCTTTCATGTCGCCCGCCCCCATGATCTGCTGGTGACGCTCCTGGTGGGGATCACGCTGATCGACATCGCCGCCTCCGCCCTCGCCTCGTTTGTCGGCGAACAGTTTTTTGGGGGATGGGGCGTGGTGGCTGCGATCGCGGCCATGATCTTCTTCACCACTGTCTTCACCGAAGTGCTCCCGATGAGCATCGCCCTCAAACACCCCCAGCGCTTTGTCGCCTGGGTGCGCTACCCGGTCGGCTGGCTTTCTGTGCCGCTCGCGCCCGTGCGCGTTTTGCTAGGCGGCCTGACCACGATGACCCTCAAGGCCTTGGGGGCCTCAGAGCAGCGCGAGCCTTTCCTCACCACTGAGGAGCTCCGCACGCTGGTGGATGTGGGCACCCAGGAGGGCGTGGTGGAACGAGACGAGCGAGAGATGATCCACAAGGCGCTCGAGCTGGAAGACACCCTGGTCAGAGAAGTGATGGTGCCTCGCCCCGACATGTTCTGCCTGGAGCTCTCCACGCCGCACCCCGTGATCATCGAAGCCTTGCGAGAGCATCTCCACTCGAGAGTGCCGGTCTACGAGGGGACGGTGGACCGGATCGTGGGCGTGCTCTATACCAAGGAGCTGCTCCCGTACGTGTACGGGCTTCCGCCGGACTTCGATCTGCGCCAGCACCTCCACCCGCCCTACTTCATTCCCGAGTCCAAGCGCGTCGGCGCCTTGTTGAAAGAATTTCAGGCCAAGAAGCTCCACATGGCCATCGTGGTCGACGAGTACGGGAGCACCGCCGGGCTGGTGGCCCTCGAGGACATTCTGGAGGAATTGGTGGGTGAGATCGCGGACGAGTTCGACGAGGAAGAACGGCTCATTCAGCCCATGGACGCCCGCACCTTCAGGGTCTCCGGCAAGCTCCCGATCGACGAACTAAACGCCGCCACCGGTCTAGATCTCTCCAGCGATGCGTTCGACACGGTCGGCGGCTGGGTGCTTGACCTCTTCGGTCGCATCCCCCATCGCGGCGAGCGCATGGAGACCCCGTTCGCGAACGTGGTGGTGGAGAAGGTGGAGCGCACGCGGGTCGTTGAGGTCCTGGTGATCCTCCGGCCGCACGCGCCTGAGAACGCCGCGACATGACGTTCATTTGGATCATCCTTGCCTGCCTTCTTGCGACCGCGTTTTTCTCCGCGGCGGAGATGGCGTTTATCGCGGCGAACCGACTCAGGCTCCGCCACCTGGCCGAGGGAGGACACGGTATCGCCGCGCGCTATCTCGAAGCGTTCTCGAACCCCGAGCAGCTCCTCTCGGCGGCCAAGATGGGCGTGCCTGTCACCCACATCGTCGCCTCCTCGGTTGCCACCTGGGGGTTGCTCCCCTATTTGGGCCCCGTCGCCGCCCTGGTGGTGACTCTCGTTCTGACACCGATCATGCTGGTCTTTGGCGAGGTCATTCCGAAGGCAATCGCGCAGCAGTGGGCCACCGGGCTGATCCTCCGACTCTTCCGCCCGCTGTCCTGGTCCGCCCGGCTCCTCTGGCCTCTGACGTGGAGCGCGGGCAAGATCGTGGCCGGAGTGCTGTGGCTGTTCGGCCAGTCCCGCGAGCGCACCCGGCAGTTCGTGTCGCGAGAAGAACTGAAGGTGATCCTCCAGATGGAGCCTGAGGAGTCGGACGTAACGACCCAGGAAGCCGAGATGATCGATAACATTTTCTCGCTCGGAGAGACCGAGGTGACCGAGGTAATGGTTCCGCTCGCTGACGTGGTCTCGCTCCCCGAGACCGCGACGCCAGATGACGCCATCACGATGATCAGCCAGAGGGGCTTCTCCCGAATCCCGGTCTGGAGCGTCCAGGTGACCAACATTGTGGGGGTGGTGACTGCGATGGATCTCTTCCGGCGGGGGGCAAAAGCGCCGGCCATTCAGGAGATGATGCGGCCCGCCACCTATGCCCCCGAGACTAAGCGCATCGACGATCTCTTGCGAGAGATGCAAAAGGCCCGGATCCAGCTCGCCGTTGTGGTGAATGAGTACGGGGAAGCGGTCGGGATCGTCACCCTGGAGGACATCATCGAGGAGATCGTCGGCGAGATCGAGGATGAGCACGACCGCCGAACGACGGCGGTGGAGCCCCTTCCCGACGGCAGCTACCTCGTGGCCGGGCGTCTTTCAATCGAAGAGCTGAACAACGAGCTCGGTTGGGATCTCCCAAAGGTCGATTACGAGACTCTCGGGGGCCTTGTCCTCGCGACGCTCAACCGGATCCCTCGCCCCGGTGAGGAGCTGAACGTCGGCAATTACCATCTCACCGTAGTGGACGCTGACGACCGCCGCGTCCTCAAAGTCAAGGTCACCGCCAAGGGAGTGAAGGGTGAAGCGTGAAGCGTCGAAAAGCAACCAAGAGTGAGCTACTCTTCACGCTTCACGCTTCACCAATCGGGTTCCTTAAAATACCGATGCCGTCGATCTCGATCTCGCAGACATCACCGGGTTTCATCCAGATCGGTGGCTTCCTTGCAAACCCCACTCCGCCGGGAGTCCCCATCACCAGGAGATCGCCGGGCTCGAGCGTCATGCACTCCGTGATGATCGCGATCGTCTCGGCGACGCCGAAGATCATGTCTTCCGTGGACGCGCTCTGCATGGTCGCGCCGTTCAGTCGGGTCTGAAGCTTCAGCTCGGAGGCGCCGGGCGGCAGCTCATCGGCGGTGACAAGGGCTGGGCCGAAGCTCCCGGTCTTGTCAAAGTTCTTGCCGATGGTCCACTGGGGAGTCTTGAACTGATAGTCTCGGATCGAGCCATCATTGAAGATCGAGTAGCCCGCAACGATCGACAACGCGCGCTCCCTCGGCACGCGATAGCCGCGGCGACCGATGACGCAGACCAGCTCACCCTCATAGTCGAACTGGATCGAGACTGACGGCCTGATTAAGGGCTCATTGTGCCCAACAATCGAGTTGGGAAAGCGAGCGAAGAGCACGGGGTAAGTCGGTTTGTCAAACGGACTCTCAGCCGCGTGACTGACGTAGTTCAGGCCGAGACAGATGATCTTGCCTGTCAAGGCAATGGGTGGGCGATACCTCAATCCGGCCAGAGGCACCACGGCCTCTTTCTTGGATTGAGCGACCGCGGCCTTTGCGCGCTCAAACGCGGCCTCGCCCGCGACGATCAGCGACTTGAGATCCTTGGGCAGGTCTGGCACTGCGACCGACAGATCAACAAGCTCGCCAGCGCGCTCGACCCCGAGCGTCGGGGTCCCGGCTTTATCGAACGTAATCATCCTCATCGTCGTGTCTCTCCCGGGAGCTGGAATGTTCAGACATTTGTCGCTTAACTGGATTGAAGCTCTGCGATGGCCGTTCTCAGGGCCTGAGTTTGAATGATCGCCTCTTGGTCGTTACATCGTTGCCGAGGCCAGAAGAAGCCTCCGAGGCCGTCTTTATGCCGGCGGGGGACGATATGGACGTGCAGGTGCGGCACGCTCTGACTCACCCGGTTGTTGACCGCCACAAAACTCCCCTCGGCGCCAAACGCGCGCTCGACCGCTCGGGCCAGCAGTCGGGCATTCCCGAAGAGTGGCGTGATCAGCGCGGACGGAAGATCCGACAGCGTCTCGTAGTGCCCTCTCGGAACCAAGAGGGTGTGGCCTGGGAAGAGGGGGCGGTGGTCGAGAAAGGCGAGCGTCAGGGAGTCTTCAAGCACGACGTAAGCTTGGGTTTCGCCGCGCTCAATTTTACAAAAGAGGCACTGCCCTGGCTTAGCCCCGACCATAGGGCGAATGTCGGATGTCGGATCTCAGATTTCGGACCTCGGGAAGCTGTCCAACTGACATCCGACATCTGAGATCTGACATCTGAGAGTCAATCATCCGGCAGCGGCCGCTGCCTTTTTCTTCTTCCCCTTCTCTTTGGCCTCGGCCTTCGACTCGGGCTTGCCCTTCTCGGCCTGCTCTTTTTTACCTTTCTTCTCTGCTTTATCGGGCACGCGTCGGTCGATCAGCTCGATCAGCGCGACGGGAGCGCCGTCCCCCACCCGCTGGCCGACCCGAAACAGACGCGTATAGCCGCCATGCCGATCTGCGTACCGGGGGGCGACGGTGTCGAAAATCTTTTTCACGACCGTCGTGCTCGGGACCAGCCTGAGCACCAGCCGGCGCGCGTGGAGGTTCTCCCGTTTCGCGAGCGTGATCACCTTGTCAGCAAGGGGACGGAGCGCTTTGGCCTTGGCTTCCGTTGTCTCGATGCGCTCGTGCTCGAAGAGGGAGACCAACTGATTGCGGAAGAGGGCCACGCGGTGCGCGGTCAGGCGTCCGAGCTTCCTCCCGGCCTTTCGATGTCTCATCGAGCGGTTCCTCGGCCCGCCAGCACCGATGGGTCGATGCGCATCCCCAGCGAGAGTCCTAATCGGGCCAAGATGGCTTTGACTTCATCGATCGACTTCTGCCCCATGTTCTTGATCTCCAGGAGCTCCTCCTCAGTTTTCTGGACCAAGTCCGCGACCGTCATGACATCCGCTTTCTTCAAGGAACTAACCGCACGAGGTAGGATATCCACCTCCTCGATATCCTTGAGCAGCAGCTCCTTCAGGGTCGGCCCCTCATCCCCTTCGTCAGCGACGGCCTCCGGAGACTCAGGCGGCACGAGCGAAGTAAAGTGGCCCCTGAGAATTTCAGCGGCGCGGGTCAGCGCCTGATCCGGAGCGATCGCTCCGGTGGTCCAGATCTCCAGCACGAGCTTTTCATAATCCGTGATCTTGCCCAACCGCGACATCTCCACGGTGTAGTTGACCCGCTGGATCGGAGAAAACGCCGCATCGAGAGGGATCACGCCCGGCGGGATCCCCTCCTCGTGCTTGTTCGCAGAGACGTACCCGCGTCCCACCAGCACGCCCAGCTCCATCTGCAGCCGTGTGGGCTTCGACAGATTCGCGATCATGACGTCCGGGTTCAGGATTTGCACGGCTGGCGACGTCGCAAAGGCAGCCCCGGTGATGATCTTCGGTCCCTTCGCCTCCATCTGGACCGTCGCGGGCTTTGCATCAGGCAGGTGCACCTGGAGCTTTTTCAGGTTCAAGAGCACATCGATCGTGTCTTCCTCGATGCCCGGGATCTTGGCGCTCAGGTCAGTGATCCCATCGATCTTCACCCAGGCGACAGCGGCCCCGGGAATCACCGAAAGGAGCACGCGACGAAGCGAATGGCCGACAGTCAACGCGTAGCCTTTCTCAAACGGCTCGGCCACAAGCCGACCGAACTGAGGCGTCAGCGTCTCCCACCCGATCTTCCTCGGACGCTGAAAGGGGATTTTAAGGGTCATGGGGCCTACCTGTCCTCTCGGTATTGCAGCACGGGCGCGGGAAACTTATCTGGCTGCTCATTTGAAACGGCACCATGGTCTCAACTCCACTCCTGGACCAATTCTCTGGCAGCATTGTCTGTTACTTGGAGTAGAGCTCAACGATGAGCTGCTCCTGCACAGGGATTTGGATGTCCTCCCGCAACGGGAGCCCCCGCACCAGACCCCGTTTTTCCGCCACGAAGACTTCCAGCCACGGCGGAACCGGTCCGCGACCCGCGTTGATGTTGGCCACTACTCGCTCCCCGAGCTTGCTCGAGGCCCGGAGCGTCACGGTGTCCCCGACCCGCACGATGTAGGACGGAATCGTGATTTTCCGGCCGTTCACGTCGATGTGGCCATGGCCCACCATCTGCCTGGCCTCGCGACGGGACGCGGCGAAGCCAAGCCTGAATACGACGTTGTCGAGCCGACGCTCCAGAAACTTCAGGAGGTTTTCGCCGGTGATCCCCCGCTGG
>DATEAO010000061.1:0-11918 GCA_035288345.1 Candidatus Methylomirabilota bacterium
CTCTCCCGCACGCTCGACCACGTTGGCCTGTTTGCGCGCACGGTGGAGGATCTCGCACTGCTCGCCGAGCAGCTCGCCGGCTACGACGAGCGCGATCCAGACACGCGGCCGCGCGCGCGCACCCCCTTTGTCACGGTGACGGCCGAGGATCCGCCGCTCGATCCGATGTTCGCGTTCGTGAAGACGCCACACTGGGAGCGCGCGGAGGACGAGACGAAGGAGGCCTTCGCCGAGCTGATCGAGCACCTGGGCGACCGGGTTGAGGAGGTCGAACTTTTCCCGTCCGGGGTCGAGGCATGGCAGTGGCACCAGACGATCATGGAAGCAGAGATGGCTGTGAACCTCGAGTGGGAGTGGGAGAAGGGTCGTGATCGCCTGTCGGAGTCGCTACGAGCGCAGCTCGAACGCGGCCGAAAGGTCCTGGCGCTCGACTACCAGCGTGCGGTCGCCCGGATCCAGCCGGTCCATGAGAGCTTCGTGGAGCTGTTCGAGCAGCGTTACGACGCGATTCTGACTGCGGCCGCGCCTGGCACGGCCCCGAAAGGTCTCGCGTCAACTGGCGACCCCTCGTTCTGCACGCTGTGGACACTCTGCGGAATGCCCGCGGTGAGCCTGCCGCTCATGCAGGGCACGAACGGCCTGCCGATCGGCGTCCAGCTTGTCGGCCGACGCGACTTCGATGCGCGCCTTCTGCGCACGGCCCGCTGGCTTGTGGCCAAGGTCACGGCCGATTGATTACAGCATGGGCGCCCGGGCTATCGCCCGCCCATGCTCGCGTGCATTCAAAGCCTTTTGCTCGTCGCCTGGGTCACGGCCGACTGAGACCAAACAAAACTCGTTCGAGCGGGCTTCGCCGCCGCGCTGATCTCCGCGTGAGCGCGGGCGTGGCGCCGCCCGGGCGCCCGCGCTGCAATCAATGGAGCTTCGTGAGCTGCTGATCGGGCTTGTCATCGTCTGGCTCGCGGCGAAGCTGGCTGGCGAGGGGATGGAGCGGCTCGGCCAGACTGCGGTGCTCGGTGAGCTGCTGGCCGGGGTGCTCATCGGTCCCGGTCTGCTTGGCCTCGTCCACGAATCTGAGATCCTTCACGCGCTGGCCGAGATCGGGGTGGTGATCCTCCTCTTCGAGATTGGGCTCGATTCGGACCTCGAGGAGCTCATTCGAGCAGGGGTTCAATCCACGGTGGTCGCGGTCATCGGCGTCCTCTGCCCGCTCGCTTTCGGATATCTGCTCGGCATTTGGTGGGGCACCACGCCCATCGTCGCGATTTTCATCGGGGCCACGATGACCGCGACCAGCGTCGGCATCACTGCCCGGGTGCTGTCTGATCTCGGCAGACTCGGAGAGCTCAGCTCAAAGATCGTGCTCGGCGCCGCGGTGTTCGACGACATTCTCGGCCTCGTGATCCTGGCTGTGGTGACCGGACTCATTCAGACCGGGAGCTTCTCGTTTGGAACCGTGGGCTGGATCCTCGGCAAGGCCATTGTCTTCCTCGCGGTCGCCATCGTGCTTGGCATTCGCTTCGCGCCCGTACTGGTGCGATGGGTGGGCCGGATGCGCGCCCGGGGAAGTCTGATCGTCTACGCCGTACTGTTCTGTGTCTTTCTCGCCGTGCTCTCAGAGCTGATCGGTCTCGCCACGATCATCGGCGCGTTTGCCGCGGGTCTCATCCTGGCGAAGACCGAGCGCCGCGCCCACATCGAGGAGCAGATCAAACCGGTGGCAGACCTCTTTGTCCCCGTCTTCTTCGTCACCGTGGGGATGAAAGTGATCCCCGCGACCCTGAACCCGCTCGACCCTGACGCGCGAGGCGGGTTGGTCCTGGCGCTATTGCTGACCGTGGTTGCGATTGTGACGAAGCTGGCGGCAGGGCTCGGGGTCTATCAGCGGGGCGCGAGGCGGTGGCCCGTGGGGGTCGGAATGATTCCGCGTGGAGAAGTGGGGTTGATTTTCGCGGGAATCGGCCTGGCCAATGGGGTGATCGAGAAGGATTTCTACGCGGCTCTCGTCACCATGATCATGGTGACCACGTTCATCGCTCCACCTTGGCTCAAAGCCCTCTCCAGAAGGTCCTGAATTGCGAGACAACGCCGTGCCATACGAACAGAACCAACCGGTCTGGTCCGTGGTGATCCCTGCCTACAACGAGGAAGAACGATTGCCGGTGTATCTCCTGGAGGTCGTGTCGTTCTTCGACGCGAAGGGTGAGCCGTACGAAGTGATCGTAGTGGATGATGGGAGTCAGGACAGGACGCGCGAGATCGTTCAAGAGCTCGGCGCAGCTCACAAGACGATCCGGCTGATCGCGTTCCCCCAGAATCATGGGAAAGGTTTTGCGGTGAAGGTGGGCACGCTGAGCGCGACGGGCGCCTTTCGCCTCTTCGCTGACGCGGATGGCGCGACGCCGATCAGCGAGCTGGCACGGCTTGAGCACGCGCTCCAGGGCGGCGCCGACATCGCCATCGGGTCTCGAGCCGTCCCGGATCCCGAGGTCACGGTGACAACGCAACGGCACCGAATGTGGGCCCGCAAAATCTTCAACTGGATGGCGGCGCGACTGGGACTCCATGAGATCGCTGACTCTCAGTGCGGCTTCAAGGGCTTCCGCGCTACAGTCGCAGAGGACCTCTTCCGATCACTCTCGATCGAGGGGTTTAGCTTCGACGTGGAGCTTCTCATGCTCGCGCAGCGACGTGGGTATCGGATCGCGGAGGTAGCCGTCAACTGGACCGATCAGTCCGGGAGCAAGGTGCGGCTTCTCACCGATGGCCCGCGCATGCTCTGGCAGATCCTCAGAGTCCGGCTTTTCCTTGCACGCGGCCGGAAGCTTTGATCCGGCGCCGGACTGCAAATCATTTGGGAACAAGTGTGGGGTGGCGGGTCTTGAGCCAATTCAATATCGCGCCCCTGAACTTCTTCGCTTCCTTTAAAAGCTCCTTCGCCTCGTGCTCTGAAATCTCACCTGCCCGATCATAATCCGACAGATTCCGCTTGCCGCGACAAAGGTCAAAATACTCGGCCAGACTTTGAGTCTCGGACCCCATCAGTTCCGGGAGCATTTTGAATGTCACCCAGTGATGCCCCGATCCTATGGTACGAAATCCTGACGCGGCCAGTACGATCGTGGCGAGCTGAAGAGCTGCCTGATAGGCTGTGGTGAACCGAAGATCTATGGAAATCTCGGTAACTTCAGCGTCCTTTACATCGCGGTCTACTACCCGGAGAATGTCCTGGATCTCTTTCCGATTCGTACGATGCTTTTTAAGCCGTCCTTCGGCTAAGAACTGCTTCAAGGGCACGTCCGTCCCCTAATAAGAATAGTTTCGGCTCATGCAGCACGGTGGTGATAAACGTGTGGCGCTCTCTCGCTTTCGTTCGGAATTCTTCCTCGCTGTAAACAGAGGGGTTGATCTCTCGGTTCAGCTCTTTTTTGATCGGGGAAAGAATCGACGCGACCTCACGACCCGAAAGATTGCCAATCAGCATGATGTCAATGTCACTGGTGCCCGTCTCTTCTCCACGAGCCACTGAACCGTAGAGAAATGCGATTTTGATCTTGTCCTTTAGCCGCGTCAACTCGGCCCTGAGGACGTCGCCCAACCCAATGGTCTTCAAGATAACCGCTTTCAAGTCCCCAAAAGCCGGATGCCCTTGATTCGCCCGATAGTACACTCGATTTCCACTGGAGACCCGACTGATCAGCCCGGATTGAACCAATTTGGTCAGGGCTTTTTGGACCAAAAATAATCGCTCATCAATCAAATGAGAAAGTTCCCTTTGATAGAAATCCCGCGTCGGGTGAAGGAAGAAAAGCTTGAGCAAGGCGGCTACGGCCCTCCCGGAAAATAATCCTACGAGCCCTTTCGTATCGGTCAGGTGCACAACGTTCGCGGCCGGTTTTAGTCGCGACGCCGAACCAACTTTTTTGGTCTTTCGACCACTTTGTTTGGTCACGTCCATCACTCTATCAGAAGCCCGTGCTCGGGGAAAGAGGAGAGTTCGGGTGTTACTTCTCAAACCTGGGACCAGTCGAGGCCCACTTTGATGTCGACTTTGATGGGGACCGCCAGCGACATGGCGGACTCCATCACTTCGCGCGCCAGCGTCTTCATCTCCTCGACTTCCGTCGCAGGCACTTCAAAAAGCAGCTCGTCGTGAACCTGGAGGAGCATGCGGCTTTGAAGCCCGCGGTCCCGAAGCGCCTCGTGCATCCGGACCATCGCGATCTTGATGAGATCCGCGGCGCTCCCCTGGATCGGCGCGTTCATGGCCATCCGCTCCGCCATGCCGCGGATGTTCGGGTTACTGCTCTTCAACTCGGGGAGGTAGCGCCGCCGGCACAATAGGGTTGACACATACCCTTTCGTCCGTCCCTCGGCTAGCGTGGCTTCGATATACGCCTTGATCCTCCGGTGCTGCGCGAAGTAGTCATCGAGGTACTTCTGGGCAGCAGCGCGGTCCACACCCGTTGCCTGCCCCAGACCGAAGGCTGAAACTCCGTAAATCACCCCGAAGTTCACGGTTTTTGCTACGCGCCGCATCTCTTCGGTCACGCGCTCGGGTTCCACGTGGAAGACCTCGGAGGCGGTCCGGGTATGGATGTCCTCGCCACGGCGGAACGAGTCGATCAGCACGTCCTCCCCCGCGCAGTGAGCCAGCACCCGAAGCTCCACCTGAGAGTAGTCCGCGGCGAGGAGCTGCCAGCCGGGCTCGGCGACGAATGCCTGGCGGATTCGCCTCCCAAGCTCGCTTCTGATCGGGATGTTTTGCATGTTGGGGTTTGCCGAGCTGAGCCGCCCGGTCGCGGTCCCGAGCTGGTTGAACGAAGAATGGATCCGGCCTGTCCTCGGATGAATCAAGCTGGGCAGCGCATCGACGTAGGTGGACTTCAGCTTGGCGATCTGGCGGAACTCCAGAATTTTTGCCGGCAATGGGTGGCCGAGCGCGAGCTGCTCGAGCACGTCCGAGTCTGTGGAGTACCCGGTCTTGGTCCGCTTGATCGTCGGGAGCTTCAACTGCTCGAAGAGAATCCCGGCGAGCTGCTTCGGCGAGTTGATGTTAAAGCTCTGCCCGGCCAGCGCGTGGATCTCCCGCGTGAGATTGTCGAGATCGCGCTCAAGCTCCTTTGCCATGACCTCAAGCCGATCCACTGCCACGCGGATCCCGACGCACTCCATCGCGGCCAGCACGTGAACGAGCGGAAGCTCCACATCGCGGTAGAGGTTCCACATCTGGTCTCGCTCGAGATCAGCGCGCGCCGCCTCCCAGAGTTTCGAGACCCAGCGCGCCCTCTCGCCAGCCGCTCCAGCCACGGCCTCCGTCTCGACCGGACTAGGCCAGGGGGACAGGCTCTGACCGAATCGCTCCAACGAGAGGCGGTCGAGCGAGTAGTCGGTCCGTCCCGGGTCCAGCAGGTACGAGGCGACCGCGCTGTCGTCGAATGATCGGACCTGGAGGTTTGCCTGCCTTGCCCACCCGATTGCCGTCTTCATGTCGTGACCGATCAGATGGCACTCGGGTAGAGCCTTCAGCAGCTCTTTCGTGACAAACGCCGGGCCTGTTTCAAGAGCATAGAGCCCCACACCTATCGCGTTGAGATCGGGAGCCGATCCCTCGATCACCCACCAGGTCGCGAGGCGTGGCTCAGAGGGAAGACGCTGGCAATAGGCTGACAACGCTCCCGCGTTGCTCAGCAGCGCGACCGGCTCGCGCACGACCTCCACAGCCTTCTGGGGAAGCGTCTCCAGCAGCGTCCGAAACTCCAGCTCGGTCCAGAGGCGACGGAGGCGCTCCCAATCAGGCTCACGCCGGCGGAACTGTTCCAGATCAACTGCGATGGGCACGCTGCGGTCGAGCACGGCCAAGCGCCGGGAGAGGAACGCCTGGTCTCGATACTTGGCCAGCGTCTCGCGCAGCTTGGGGCCGCTGACGAGATGAAGGTTGGCGTAGAGCGCTTCGAGGCTGCCGAACTGTCGGAGGAGCTTCGCCGCGGTCACCTCTCCCACGCCCGGCACACCTGGGATGTCGTCGATGGAGTCTCCCATCAGCCCCAGAAGGTCCACGATTCGCTCTGGCCGGACCTGCCATTTCTCAAGTACGCCCGCCTCATCGGTCCACGTTTTTTCCCCTTTATTGATGCTGAGGGCCTTGACCTTCGGCCCCACGAGCTGCAGGAGGTCTTTGTCCGCCGTGACCAGCACGACCTCGATGGGGAGCGGCTCAACCTGAGCCGCGATGGTCGCGAGAATGTCGTCCGCCTCGTAACCGGGATACTCCAGGAGCGGCAATCCGAGCGCTTCGAGAAGCGTTTTGACATACGGGATCTGCTGAGCCAGATCACTCGGCATTCCTGGCCGGCTCTCTTTGTACGCCTCGAACGCCTGATGGCGGAGTGTTGGGCCCGGCGCGTCCCAGGCCACGCTCATGAACTCGGGCGCTTCCTCTTTCAGGATTTTCCCGAGCATCGTGTTCATCCCGTAGACCGCATTGGTCGGAATGCCCTTCGAGGTCGAGAGATGGCCGATCGCGTGATACGCCCGGTAGAGCAACGAGGGCCCGTCAACGAGGAAGAATCTCTCCACGGTGCTATCCCTCGCGCGCTGAGAGCGCGAAGACTTCGCGGTAGATCTGGCGGACCTGGCTGGTGATCCGCCGGTAGTCGCTGAGGAACTCGGCCCCCGATGAATACCCGAGGCTCCTCGCCAGCCGATCGGGAAGCGGGCCCCTGGTCGGAAGGCTATCTTTCGGTTTCACGCCGAAAAGCCTGAGGAGTGTGACCAACCTGCGAAGCCACTGATAGCTGTCTCGAAGCTTTGTCACCTGGTCGACTGGCAGCAGCTCTGCACGGCCAATGGCGTCGAGTGCGTTCACGCTATTCGATCGGCGGATCGCTGAGTGCTGAGCGCCATGCCGGAGCTGGAGCGCCTGGACGATGAACTCCACATCGGTGAGGCCGCCCGCGCCCAGCTTGACGTTGAAGCGGTCCGCGCGCTCCTGACCAAGCTCCTTTTCCATCCGCGTCCGGAGATGGTGGATCTCTTTCAGGTCCTTTGCGCTGATCGGGGATTCGTAGACATACCGGCGCAGGACCCGACGGAAGCGCCTGGCAAGGCCAAGATCACCCAAGACCACCCGCGCCTTGACAAGGGACTGCCGCTCCCACAGCTCGCCCCACTCGCGGAAATACCGATCGAAGCTCTCGATCGTGTGCGCGAGCGCGCTTCCCGTGCTCCCCGGACGAAGGCGCAGGTCGACGGGAAAGACCAGTCCGGCGCCCGTGATCGTGCCGAGCAGGCCCTCCAACTGCTCGGTGACGCGATCGTAGAAGACGTGGTTCTCGACCACCTTCGGGCCATCGGTGTGTCCGTCGTCAGCGTAGAGCACGAAGAGATCGAGATCCGAGCCAACAGTCATCTCACGGCCGCCGAACTTTCCCACACCGACAATGCACGCCGGGCACCAGCTCCCGCCGGCGCCTCTCGGATCACCGGTCTCTTCTCTCACCATGGTGTACGCTGCGAGCCACGCGACACTCACCGCGGCCTCCGCCAGCGCCGTCAGCTCGATTCCGAGTTGATCTGGATTGATCGAGCTACGAAACATCCGTGAGATGATCCGGAGATCCTCGGCCTGCTTTAACTGTCGAAGCCGCTCCATCCGGTCAGACAGGGAGAGGCCGGGCGCGAGGGCTGGCGCCAGCGCGGAGCGAAGTTCTGTTTTTCGCCGGCGGCGAATACTGCCGGCCGGATCGAGGAGCGAGCGGATCAGCTCCGGCTGGTTGATGAGCAGTTGCCCGACCAGCTCGCCTTGGGCCAAGAGGGTGATCAGGTTCTCCAGCAGCTCCGGCTGCCGGGCCATGAGGTCGAGATATGCGGTCCGCGCGCCCACCGCCGAGAAGAACTGCTCCAACTGGTTCAGCGCCGTGTCGGGGTCCGGGCTCTTCCAGAGCGAATCGAGGATGATCGGGAGCATCGTGTTGAACGAGTCCCTGGCCTGTTCCGGGTACGGCACGAGCGGCCGCCCTTCTGCCATGAGCCTGAGGTTCAGCCGCGCCCGCTCAGGATCGAGGAAGCCGGTGGCTCGCAACGCATCCAGGCTTGGCAGCCGCCTCGGCTTCGGCTGTGGGCCTGGAGCGCGAGAGAAGAAGCGCGCGAACGCGCGCCGGACAGCGCGCGTCACCCTGCGATACTCCTCGAGGAAGCGCCGCCTCGCCAGCGGCGGGGGAAGCCGATACCCCATGCGCCGGGCCAGGAGGCCAAGCTCGCGCGGGTCGGTCGGAAGCGTGTGGGTCTGGAATTCGTGAAGGAGCTGCAGCCGATGCTCGGTGGTCCGAAGAAAAGTGTACGCGCGCTGGAGCATCGCGCCGCTCTCGTGCGTGAGGTACCCACGCTCCATCAGCTTGAAGATCGCGCGCAGCGTGTGACGCTCGCGGATCCAGGAGTCGGCGCCCCCGTAGAGGAGCTGGAGCGCCTGAACCAAGAACTCGATCTCCCGGATCCCGCCGCTCCCGAGCTTCACGTTCTCACGCGATCCCGGCCTGGCGTTGAGCTGGCGATCGATGGCCCGCTTCATCGCCCGGATCTCTGTGACGATGCGCGCGTCCGGGCCGGGCTGATAGACATACGAGCTCACGCTCTCTAAAAACGCCTGACTCACGCGGGAATCACCGGCTGAATGCCGCGCCTTGATGAGCGCCTGGCGCTCCCAGAGCTCGGCGCGCTCGCGGTAATACGCCTGGTAACCGGAGAGGGGGAGGACCAGCGCCCCACCACGCCCCTCGGGCCTGAGCCTGAGATCCACTCGATAGAGGGAACCCTCCTCGGTGGGCAGCTCCATCGTCCTGACGATCTCGCGAGCGAGCTGGGTGAAGTACTCCCCGGTTGAGATCTTTCCGCCCGGACCGCCCGCGGTCTCCCCGTCAGCCGAATAGACAAAGATAATGTCGATATCCGAGGAGTAGTTCAGCTCTTCACCGCCGAGCTTCCCCATCCCGATGACCGCGCACTGGGCCTCCTCTCCGGTTGCCGTGAGCGGAGCGCCATATCGGGCGCGCAGCGTGCGATCGGCTAGTTGAAACGCCTGATCGAGTAACGCGTCGGCCAGATGCGAAAGCTCCTGAGTGACCGTCACGAGGTCCGCATCGCCGAGCACGTCTCTGAGCGCGATCCTGAGCAGCTCCCGGTATTTGAATCGACGGAGGGCGTTCAGCGTTCCCGACCCGGACTCGAACGGGAGCAGGGCCAGCTCAAGCTCTTGAGCCAGCGTCTCCCTTACCCGCGGCCCGCTCATGACCTTTGGGTCAAGGAGCCAGGGCAGCGTGGTCGGCCAGCGCCTCAAGCTGTCGGCGAGGAACTGACTGGTGCCCCCTAACGTGGCGATCAGGTGGGCGGCTCCGGGATGCTCAGCGAGCGTGGAAAAGAGGACGGCGCGGTCCACGCGCTCGGCGAACCTCTCGAGGTTCAGGAGCGCCATGTCAGGATCCGGGGACTCCGCCAGCGCCGAGAGCAAGCGCGGGAGCGCCGGCGCGAGCAGCTCAGCATCACGGGGCGTCGGCGTGAGGCTCTGGAAATTGGCGAGCGCTTTCGGAGGATCAGCGAACCCGAGGCTCCGAAGCAGCTTGAGCGTTCGGGCGTCCTGAGGAGCGGGATCAAAGAGCCAGTGGCGAATCTCCGAGTGTTCGATCAACGGCGACGAGAGCTGTCCCACAGGAGATAGACGCGGCTCAGCGTGGAGTTTTTCAACAGCCTGCTAAATGGCAGATTCGCCGCGCTCCCCCGTGCGGATCCTGATCGATTCGCCGATGGGCACGACGAACACTTTCCCATCTCCGATGGATCCGGTCTTCGCGGCCTGGATAATGGTGCTGACGACCTTCTCCGCGAGGTCATCGGACACGACCACCTCGATTTTCACCTTGGGAAGAAAGTCAACCGTGTACTCGGAGCCGCGGTAGAGCTCGGTGTGCCCTTTCTGCCGGCCGAAGCCTCGCACCTCGGTCACGGTCATGCCGACAATGCCGAGCTCTGTGAGCGCTTCCTTCACCTCGTCCAGCTTAAACGGCTTGATGATCGCCTCGACCTTTTTCATGGCCCCTTTCTCGGAGGGGGCCTGATAGCCCCCTTCCCAACCTCCCCCGAGGTTGCGCGGGCACAGCCCGCGCTCGAACGCTACCTTGATACGCTTACAGTTCAGTGATCAGGTTTTTCGAGCTACTTGCTTGCCCGCGCTCGGAACCAAAAGCGCCACGCTCGCGCTCCCGATTCACGTGCAGAGTGAAGCGCAATGAGAACCTGCGTCTTGTAATCTTCGTCCTTCGCTTCACGCTTCACGGCTTCACGCTTCACTTACGGCTTGCCTGCTTGATGGCTTTTTTATAGAGGGTGACGTATTCGCGGGCTGACTGCTCCCACGAATAGCCTTGGGCCATCCCTCGCTTACTGAGCTGACGCCAGACAGTCCCCTCGCGGTACACGGTCAACGCCCGATGCACCGCGGCGAGCAGCACCTTGGCATCGTATTCAAAGAAGCCGAAGCCGGTCCCGGTCTTCTTGGACCGGTTAAACTCCACCACCGTGTCGCACAATCCACCGGTCCACCGAACAACCGGCACCGTGCCGTATCTCAAGCTGATCAACTGCCCCAGCCCGCAGGGCTCGTAGCGCGACGGCATGAGAAAGAGGTCGGCGCCGGCGTAGATCCATCGGGCGATGGTTGCGTCGTACCCGATCTTCACCGCGACCTGTCCCTGATGGCGCTGCGCCGCCTGACGGAACGCGTCCTCCATCTCCGGCTCGCCGGTGCCGAGCAGGACGAGCTGAGCGCCCTCGGCGATGATGCCGGGGAGGGCGGCGAGCACCAAATCCAGCCCTTTCTGACTCGCAATACGCGTCACCATTCCGATGAGCGGCGCGGGGCCCGCGGCGAGCCCAAACTTCCCCCTCAGGGCGGTCTTGCACTCGGCTTTGCCCTCGAGGTCGTCCGGCGCGTAACGCTTGGGGATCTCCGGGTCCGTCGCTGGGTTCCAGACCTCGTAGTCGATGCCGTTCACGACGCCATGGAGGTCCTGGCTTCGCTCTTTCAGCACGCCCTCAAGACCGCATCCGAACTCTTCTGTTTGAATCTCCTTTGCGTAGGTGTGGCTCACCGTGTTCACGATCGTGGAAAAGACCAGCCCGCCTTTCAGAAAGTTGATCTTCCCGTAGAATTCGAGCGCGGCCGGGGTGAAGAGGTCCCATCCGAGGCCCGTCATCGGCATATCGTAGTGCCAGAAGGTGCCTTGAAACGCGAGGTTGTGGACGGTGAAGAGTGAGGCGCACGACGCGAAGAACGGGTCATCGCGATAGAGAGTGCGGAGGTAGACAGGGATCAGCCCGCTCTGCCAGTCATTGGCGTGGATCACCTGCGGCTTCCAGCCAAGGGCTTTGATCCCTTCAATGGCGGCCCGGCAGAAGAAGATGAAGCGCTCGCAGTTGTCCTGGTAGTCGCCTTGGGGAGTCGTGTAGAGCGCCTCACGATCGTAGTAGCGGTCCTGCTCAAGAAAGTAGACCGGGACTCTGCCCGCCATCAGGCCTTCTTGAAGCGCGCCTTCGGATCGACGATCTGCGATCGGGACAGCGATCGTTGGCACGACGGTTTTGAGCGCGCCGGCCTGCTTTTCTATGCCCCAGTATTTCGGCGTGAGAACACGGACATCGTGGCCGAGCGCAGCGAGCGCCTTAGGCAACGCGCCTGAGACGTCAGCCAGGCCGCCGGTCTTTGAAAACGGCTCAACCTCAGACGACACCAACAGGATCTTTAATGGCTGTGCCACACGGACCTCCAAGGAGAGAGACGGGTTCATTATGGCTATCCCTCACCGGCGTTGTCAAATGGTTGGCAGGCTGTTGAAAAAGGCCCATCTGCTGCGAAGGCTTTCCTCGGA
>DATEAO010000062.1:0-4805 GCA_035288345.1 Candidatus Methylomirabilota bacterium
CCTATTGCACTCTGGCCTGTGTCCAGATCGTCGCTCTGTTCGACAACTGGCGCTCTCCGCAGACGATCGAGCCTTACCGTGTGCGCCGGCCCGCTGCCAGGGAAGTACCCCGCGAGGCGAGCGCCGGCGCTCCCTGATTTGGGCGAAGACCCTTCTCCTTTCTCCACGTCAGCGAATGCTGGGCTTGATCCGACCACCAGCGAGTGTTAACGTCGGTCTGGGTTAGGACCGTGCGCAGCCACTCCATCCTCAGGTCGTTGTCGGCCCTCGCGTTGAGCGGCCTGTTCGCCGCTTCCGGCGCGCTCTATCCCTCGCACCTGCTCCAGGAGCTCGACAGCCAACCCGTGCGCTCGCTGTCCCCGGGAGGCGAGCCCTGTCAGCCAGGCGAAGGGCACGGCCTGGTACCCGATCATTCGCTTCGGGTGGAGCCCCTCCACGTCTGCGTGCTGTGCAAGGTTTTCAAGGGGGCGCTGCATGCCGGCACCGGTCTCACCGAGCCCCTGTTGACGTCGACTGCCACGGCGCCCGTCTCCCGCAGCGAAAAGCTGCACTTTGCCGGTTTCTTCCGACTCTCTCGTTCCCCTCCCGTGCGTTCTTAGTTCTCTCCCGCTGGGCTCACGCCCGGCGAGCGGGATCGCGTCCGGCCTACAAATCTCACGTCTGTGGTGAGACCGCTCCTTGTCGTCCATGCCGCGACGCTTAACTGGACAAGAGCAAATGCACGGATTGGGGGAACGAATGAATCGAGAGAGGACAGACGTTACCACTCGCTACGTCAAGAACCTGACACTAGCCGTTGCGATTCTCACGGTGCCCGCTTACGCCACCGCTCAGGAGGATCGTCAAGAGGTCGCGGAGCTGGAGCGACGCGTGGCAGCGCTCGAGAGCGCGCTCGACTCCCTGCGCGCCGAGTATGGTGCGCGGCTCGCCACCTTGGAAGGACGACTGGCGGCGCTCGATACGCGCCCGACGCCAGCCGCCCGGGAAGAAGTTTCTCTCAGCGAGGAGCAGCGGGCCCTGGAGGCGGAGTTGGCAGGTATCCTGGGCGGGGAGGTGGAAAGCGGGCAGGCTGGCGGAGCCGACAGCGCCACTCCAGCTCAACCAGGGCAGGGTGGGCAGCCGTCGTTCTCCGGCCAGGCCCGAACTCTCAACCAACTGAATCCCGAGATCTCCGTGACCGGCGATACATTCCTCACTCTATCCGATGTGAGCGGGGATCCGGAAAGGAATCAGTTCCGGATCGCCGAGTTCGAGCTGGCCTTCCAGGCGCCTCTCGATCCTTTCTCGCTGGCCAAGGCCTTCGTGGTTCAGGAAGAGGGTGAGTTCGGGGTGGAAGAGGCCTACATCGATTGGACGACTCTACCCGCCGGGCTCGGTCTCAAGTTCGGTGCCTACCGCAACGACTTCGGCAAGCTCAACCGCTGGCACCAGCACGCCCTCCCCCAATCGAACCGACCCCTGGTGCAACAAGCGTTTTTCGGAGAAGACGGCCTGCGCGGTGTGGGGGCCTCCCTCTCCTGGCTGCCGCGGCCCTTTCTGGGAGACTACAACGAGTTTTGGATCCAGGTGACGAACGATGAGAACGACGTGAGTTTCTCGGGGCGCGGGTTCGATACGCCGGTGGTGACGTTTCACGAGACGAACTATTGGGATCTGTCGTCTGCCACCTATTTCGAGGTCGGGCTCTCGGCCTCGAGCGGCGTCAACGACGAGCTGGGCGACTTCCGGACTCTGGTCCTCGGGACCGATTGGAACATGGTGTGGAGCCCACCTGCAGAGGCTGTTTACAAGGGACTGGAGCTGAGAGGAGAGCTCCTCTGGCAGCGGCGAGAGGGGCTGGAAGGTACCAACGACAGCCTCGGTGCTTACACCTTCGCGACCTACAAGCTGAACCAGAGATTGTTCGTGGGTCTGCGGGGCGACTGGACCGATCTTCCCTTGGAGCCGGGCTCGAGCGTCTGGGGGGTTTCACCATACGTCGACTGGTGGCAGAGCGAGTGGGTGCGCCTCCGGCTTCAGTACTCTTACAACTCGCGCATGTTCGAAGAGCCGGAGAGCGAGAACCAACTCTTCTTTCAGGTGACCTGGTCACTCGGACCGCACAAGCATGAACAGTATTAGAATTGTGGAGGCGGATGACATGTGGTTTCGACCCGAACGAACGTCAGGCAGTCAAGGGGGCTTCATGCTCAAACATCGGGGAGGAGATGTCGGCCGTGGCGGGTGGCGATACGCTGCGGTGGGATTGATGTTGGCAGCGCTCGGAGCGGCCAACACCCAGGCGCAGCAGAAGGACAAGCTCAGCATCGTCGCCTCTCTGACGGTTTACCGCGACATAGCAAAGGAGATCGTCGGCGAGCGTGGCGAGGTGGCCTCCATCGCCGAGGCTCGGCAGGACGCCCACTTCGTCCAGGCCAAGCCCAGCTATTCCATGATGCTCAGCCGGGCCGACCTGCTGCTCGACACCGGTCTGGACCTGGAGCTCTGGATGCCGGCGGTGATCGACAAGTCCCGCAACCCGCGTATTCGCGAAGGTCAGATAGGCTACGTCTCCGTGTCGACCGGCGTGCCCATGCTGGAGGTGCCGGTTAACCCGAGTCGAGCCGGTGGGGACATCCACATCTTCGGCAATCCCCACATCCACACCGACCCCCTGCGGGCGGTGATCATTGCCAACAACATCAAGATCGGTCTCCAGAAAGTGGATGCGGAGAGCTCCGCGTATTACGAAGAGCGGTTCCAGGATTTCAAGCGGCGCATACACGAACGGCTGTTCGGCCGAGAGCTCGTCGAGCTGGTGGGTGGTGACAAGCTGGCCGAGCTCGAGATGCAGCATCAGCTCCTACCGTTCCTGCAAAACAACCAGATGGGCGGCCAGCCTCTGGCAGCGAAGCTTGGCGGTTGGATGAAGGAGGCGGAGTGCCTGCGCGGCAAGGTGATCGTTGCCGACCATCTCAACTGGAGCTATTTTACGGACCGCTTCGGGATCCAGGTCGCCAACTACGTGGAGCGACGCCCCGGCATTCCGCCCTCGGCTGCCCACGTTGCCGACTTGATCGGGCTCATGCGCAACGACAAGATCCAGGTACTCTGGGTGGCCGACTACTTCGATGAGCGGGTCCCGAGCCTGCTTGCCGAGCGTACCGGAGCGAAGTTCCTCTACGTTCCGCTTTACACGGGTGAGGAAGCGACCCCGGATTACTTCTCCCTGGTGGACACTTGGATCCAAGCCATGAGGTCCGGATTTCCCGACTGCCAGTAGGATTAGGAGAGAGCCATGGATCTCGCACTTGAGGTTTTGCTGCCGCCCTTCGTCGCTTGCCTAGTCCTGATGGGCATCCACGTCTATCTCGGGTTGCATGTGGTCTCCCGCGGCGTCATCTTCGTGGATCTGGCGCTGGCGCAGATTGCAGGCCTGGGAGCCACTTTCGCGTTCTTGTTGGGCTATGAGCCGAATGGAATGGCCGGCTACTTTTATTCCTTGCTTTTCACCTTCATCGCCGCGGCGGTCTTTTCGGTTTTGCGTCTCTCCGAGCAGCGCATTCCGAAAGAGGCAATCATCGGTATCTCCTTTGCCGTCGCCTCGGCCAGCAGCATTTTGATCGCCGACCGGGCGCCGCAGGGCGCCGAGTTCGTCGAGGCCATGCTCACCGGAGCCCTCCTTTGGGCGCCTTGGTCGCTCATCGGCAAGACCGCGATCGTCTATGTCTTGATTGGCCTGTTCCACTGGCATTATCGGAAGCGGTTCTTGGCCCTTTCGCTCCAGCCGGAGCGCGCCGAAACAGAGGGTTGGAGTGTGCGGTGGTGGGATTTTCTCTTCTATACCTCCTTCGGGCTGGTCATCACCTACAGCGTGCCAATGGCTGGAATCCTGCTTGTTTTCTCCTTCTTGATCATTCCTACAGTGATCGCCATGCTGTTTGCGCAAAGCATCGTAGGACGCCTGGTAGTCGGATGGATCGTGGGAACGTTGGTCAGCATGGTGGGCCTTTCGCTTTCCTATGCCTATGACCTTCCCAGCGGACCGGCGGTCGTGTGCATGTTCGGTGTGGGCCTGATTCTTGCCGGAGTCGTGCATTATCTGCTGGTGGCCCAACAGAAAGTCGCGGCCTTGGTGAAAGTCTTGGTCGCCGGCGGTGCGATGGCCGGCGGATTATGGCTTGCCTTCACCACGGCGGCGTTGTCCTCGGAAGAAGTCCATGACCCCGTCTCCGCGGCCGCCGTCTCCGGAGCAGGGGAGGCCGTCAGTCCGGCTCAGCAGGCCGCCGAAGCGCTCGCCGAGATCGAGCGATCGACTGGCGAGCCGCCGGCCGAGGCGATATCGAGCCTGTTATCGTTGAAAGAGGAAGTTCACCGCTTGATGGCTACTGGCGAGCTGAAGGTGAGCGAAGGCGCAGTCCAGGCGCTGGCCCGCGCCCCGGAGGGGGAGGCGGTCAGCGAGCTCCTGGAGGAGATCGCCTACCACGCCGACGATCTGTGGGCGAGGCTTCGAGCCGCGGAGGGTCTCCTCTCTCGCGGCAACGTCCTCGGCGTCGAGGCTTTGATAGACCTCCTGGAGTCCGACGGGCCTCCGTTCTTGCAAGTCCAGGCGTCGCAAGCTCTCGAGCGAGCGACGGGCCAAGCCATCGCCTTCGACCCTCAGGGCGACCAGACCGGGAAGGCCCAGGCCATCGCCGCATGGCGTGTCTGGTGGCAGGCCCACCGCGGCGAGCCTCTTCCCCAGCCGGGCGGCTAGGGCCTCTCCCTAGCGGTGCCCGTTCGCCGTGTACGGGGTTTACTCACCCTCAATCTCGTTGATGATCCAC
>DATEAO010000063.1:0-23313 GCA_035288345.1 Candidatus Methylomirabilota bacterium
ACGAGCTTTCAATGGGGATGAGCCACGACTTCGAGGTGGCGATCGAAGAGGGGGCCACGATGGTTCGAGTCGGCACGGCCATCTTCGGCTCCCGAGTTTAGCGCATGGCTCTGAAGGGGAAAAAGCTCGGGTTCATTGGCGCCGGCAACATGGCTGAGGCGATCATTCGCGGTCTCCTCAGCACGGGTGCCCTGAGCGCGGACCAGATCAGCGCGTCCGATGTTCGCCAGGATCGTCTTGACGAAATCGCCAAGCGCTACAAAATCCATTCGCTCTCGGACAACCCTCTGCTCGTCAAGCGCTCGGACGTGGTGATCCTCTCGGTGAAGCCTCAGGTAATGGCTGGGGTCCTGAAGGAGGTCGCTCCGGTCGCTGAGGAGAAGCTCGTCATCTCCATCGCGGCCGGGATCCCGACCGCATTCATTCGAAGGCTGCTGCCAAAGAGTGCTCGGCTGATTCGGGTGATGCCGAACGCTCCGGCGCTCGTGCTTGAGGGAGCGACCGCCGTAGCCAGGTCGGGCGGGCTTGACGCTGGCGACCTGGAGACTGCTCAAGAGATCTTTAGCGCGATCGGAAAGGTCGTCGTCCTTGAAGAGACGCTGTTGGACGTGGTGACCGGCCTTTCAGGCTCGGGGCCAGCCTACGTCGCCATGGTGATCGAGGCGCTGGCAGACGGCGGCGTGAAGCTGGGGCTTGACCGGCAGACCGCGATGACGCTCGCGGTTCAGACCGTGCTCGGCTCAGCAAAGCTTCTCAGCGAGACCGGGATGCATCCGGGTCAGTTGAAAGATATGGTGGCCTCGCCAGGTGGAACGACGATTGCAGGAATTTCGGCACTGGAGGAGAACGGGCTCCGCCACGCGCTGATCGCCGCAGTGGAGCGCGCGACGCGTCGGTCGGCGGAGCTTGGACAGAAAGGGGATGATCCTCATCCATAGTCTCGTAGGATTCATTGGCTGGATCCTGAACCTCTACACGTGGATCATTATCGCCGCCGCCCTCATTACCTGGGTGAGCCCCGATCCGTATAATCCGATCGTGCGATTTCTCGGTCAGGTGACAGAGCCGGTGCTCCGCCCGATCCGGAGGCTCATTCCAACATACAAGACCGGCATCGACCTTTCTCCGTTGATCGCGATCATTCTGATCCAGTTTATTGAGCGGGTGATCCTGCCGTCCCTGTTGTTTTAGGCACCGGCTCACCGAAGATTGGAGGACGACCCCCATGCGCATGACCCCCATGGAGATACGCCAGCAACAGTTCGACACCCAGCTCTTTCGCGGCTGCGATGTCCAGCAAGTCGATGCCTACCTGAATCAGGTGGCTGGCGACTACGAGGAGCTGATGAAAGAGAACAATCTGCTCAAAGAGCAGCTTGCGCTGCTCGAGGATCGACTCCATGGGGTCGAAGAGAGGGAGCAGCTTCTCAAAGAGACGCTGGTGTCAGCCCAACGAATGAGCGAGGAGATGAAAGAGGGTGTGAGGCGTGAGGCTCAGCTTGTTCTCAGGGAGGCCGAGCTGCAATCAGAAAAGATGTTGGAGGCGGCTCGGGCCGAGGAGGCGAAGATCAAGGAGGAGGTCCTCACGCTCAAGCGAGCTCGCCGACAGGTGCTCGAGGGGATCCACTCCACCGTGGAGCGCTTCCAGCGGCTCGCGGCCGAGGAGTTCCAGCGTGAACCGCCCGACCCTGCCTGAAGCGGCCTTGCTCCATGTGAGGGTTCAGCCCAAGGCTTCACGGAACGAGGTGGTCGGCTTTGAAGGTGAAGCCCTGAAGGTCCGAGTGACCGCGCCGCCAGCCGATGGCGCGGCGAACGCCGCGCTGCTCGGCCTCCTCGCCCGTCACTTCGGCTGCCCACGCTCGGCGGTGGCGCTGGTTCGTGGCCACAAGAGTCGGGATAAGTGGGTTCGGATTTCCGGCCTCTTCCCTCGCGAGATTCGGCAGCAACCGTCCATCCGAGAATCGCGCTCGTGATTGCGCCCGTTGCCTGGAGGAACAACTGCCTGGTCCTCCTCGACCAAACCGTCCTACCCGGAGACGAGCGCTATCTGGAGTTCCATCACTGGTCCGAAGTGGCGGATGCGATCAGAAATCTGGTGGTGCGCGGCGCCCCGGCGATCGGCGTGACCGCGGCGTTCGGTCTGGTGCTGGCGCTTCGAGAGAGCCGCGCGAGCGACTTCGACGGCCTGCTGGCTGACCTCGAGAGCGCAAGCAAAGGGCTGGCCGCGACGCGGCCCACCGCCGTGAACCTTTTCTGGGCCCTTGACCGCATGAAGCGACGGTTCGTGGCCGAGAAGGGGAGCAGGCTGGACGCGCTTCGTGAGCGACTGCTCCTCGAAGCCACGCGCATCCTCCAGGAAGACATCGCCGCCAACCAGGCGCTCGGTCGGCACGGCGCAGCCCTGGTTCCTCGGGGCGCGAGAATCCTGACTCACTGCAACGCCGGAGCCCTCGCCACCGCGGGCTACGGGACGGCGCTCGGCGTGGTGCGGAGCGCCCACGCGGAGGGCAAGGTCGCGTTGGTCTGGGTGGATGAGACCCGGCCTGTGCTCCAGGGCGCGCGCCTGACCGCGTGGGAGTGCGTGAAGGACGGGATCCCTCACCGCGTCGTGGCGGACGTCGCGGCGGCCTCTCTGATGGCGCGCGGCCAGGTTGACCTTGTGGTGGTCGGCGCTGATCGGATCGCCGCGAACGGGGACACCGCGAACAAGATCGGAACCTACGGCTTGGCGCTGCTCGCGAGCGCCCACCGGATCCCGTTCTACGTGGCGGCGCCGTTCTCAACGATCGACCCGGCCATCGCATCCGGGGCGGAGATACCGATCGAAGAGCGCGCGCCCGATGAGATCAGGAAGATTCAGGGGCGGCCGGTCACTCCCGAGGCGTCACCGGTCTTCAACCCGGCGTTCGATGTCACACCGTTCCGGTACATCGCGGCCGTCATTACCGAGAAGGGAGTGTTTCGCTCCCCCTTTCATTTCACGTGAAGTGTGAAGAGTGAAGTGTGAAGCGACGGGGGACACCCTTCACGTCATGGGCATGAAACCCGATCACAGTTCCGGCAGTGTCGCGAAGCACTATCACGATGAGACGCGCCACTCGCACTGGTCTGTGCGTCAGAGTGGCCACTATCTCGACTGGGACAATAAACCGTTTCCCTTCAAGATCTACCCGGCGCTCACTGCGATCCCGCTTCGCCGGGAATTTCCGCACCCCTCGCTCCCGGCGCTTGATGCGCTCACAATGCGCGAGGCGCGTGGAGGGAGGGTGACCATTGAGACGCTGGCCAGCCTCCTCTTTTTCTCAGCCGGGGTGACGAAGAAGAAGAGTTTCCCTGGCGGTCAGGAGTACTACTTTCGCGCGGCGGCCTCGACAGGCGCGCTGTACGAGGTCGAGGTCTATCTCGTCACAAGCGAGATTCCCGGGCTTGAGGCCGGGGTCTATCACTTCTGCCCCGGAGACTTCTCGCTTCGGCGGCTGCGCGAGGGCGATTACCGTCAGGCGTTGGCGCGCGCAGCGTCCGATGAGTCCGTCGCTCACGCTCCGGTCACGCTCATACTGACCGCGATCTTCTGGCGCAATGTCTGGAAGTATCAGGCCAGGGCATACCGTCACTGCTACTGGGACTCGGGCACCATGCTCGCGAACAGCTTGGCTGCAGCAGCAGCGCTTCAGTTGCCAGCCAGAGTCGTCACGGGCTTCATCGACGCCGATGTGGAACGCTTGATCGGGGTCGATGGCGAGCGCGAGGGAGCACTTGAGCTGTTCGTGGTAGGTTCATCAGGCGTGCCCGCTCCACCGTCGCCGCCGGTTGACCCGATTCAATACGCGATCATCCCACTCTCGCATCATGAGGTCGAAGAGCCGCTGATTCGAGAGATGCATGCGGCCTCAGCTCTCGCGACCCAGGCCGATGTTCACGCGTGGCGCCAGGGCTCGCCGCTATCGTCGCTCAAGCCGCCCGCTGATCTCTCCCCGATCAAGCCGCTCCCCGATCCGAAGAGCCTGCCGCTCACCGATACGATTATCCGGCGCGGCTCCACCCGGCGCTTCGCTCAGGTAGAGATCAGCCTCTCACAGCTCTCGACGATCTTGCGCGCCTCGACCCAAGAGATCCCCGCTGATGCGTTTGGCGGGCCGGGTCAGCGGCTCAGCCAGCTCTACCTCATCGTGAACGCGGTAGGGGGTCTCCACCCGGGCGCCTACTACTATTGGCCTGAGACGGAGGGGTTCGAGCTTCTCAAGGACGGAGAGTTTCGGTCTCAAGCCGGGTACCTCTGCTTGGAACAGGAGTTGGGGGCCGATGCCAGCGCAGTGATCTTCTTCTTCTCAAACCTTCGTGAGATCCTCTCGCGTTATGGGAATCGTGGCTACCGGCTGGCAAATCTTGAGGCGGGAATCATCGGCGGCAACTGCTACCTCGCCGCCTACTCGCTCGGGCTGGGCGCGAGCGGCCTCACCTTCTACGACAACGACACGATCGGATTTTTTAGCCCCCACGCCGAGGGCAAAGACGCGATCTTCGTCACCGTGCTGGGCCGGGCCGCGAAAGGCCTCGGCCGACCTGTCCGATTGGTCTAAGCACTCAGCCGTCAGCGATCAGCTTTCAGCTCTGACTGACCGGTGTTCGTTTTCCAATCTGACCGCTGGCTGCTGATCGCTTGTCCTCACCAACGGGCGGACGTAGAATTTGGGCGTTGCATTGTTCCCTTTTCTCACAGACTGCGCGCGGAGGTTCTTATGAAAGCCGCGGTGATGATGCAATTTCGGGAACCCCTGGAAATCCAGGAATTGCCTGATCCCACTCCTGGCCCGACCGATGCGGTCGTGCGGGTCGAAAGTTGCGGCATCTGCCGCACTGATTGGCACGTGTGGCAGGGCGATTGGGCCTGGATTGGCCTCAATGTGAAATTCCCCCATGTCATGGGGCACGAGTTTGGGGGGGTGGTTGAGGCCGTCGGGTCTGATGTGCAGGGCGTTAAGCCAGGGGAGCGGGTCACGGTCCCCTTTCACTTAGCCTGCGGGCGGTGTGAGTACTGCTATAGCGGTCGCTCCAATATCTGCAATGCACATGGGGTCATAGGGGTCCACTCTCATGGCGGTTTTGGCCGTTTGGTCTTGGTGCCGGCAGCAGGCATCAACCTGGTGCGGCTGCCCGACGAGGTGGATTTTCTCAGCGCGGCGGCCATTGGTTGCCGCTACATGACGGCGTACCATGCGCTGGTGGATCGAGCCAACATCCGGCCGGGCGAATGGGTGGCGGTGTTCGGCATCGGCGGGGTTGGGCTTTCAGCGGTGCAGATTGCGACGGTGTTGGGCGCCCAGGTGGTGGCCATAGACATCGGAGAGTCAAAGTTAGCGATGGCCCGGAAAGAAGGCGCCGCCGCCACAGTCAACGCCGCCCAAGAAGATCCGGTGGCGGCGGTAAAGGCGGTGACCAATGGCGGGGCCGGGGTCACTGTCGATGCCCTGGGATCAGCGCAGACGGCGCTGCCTGCCTTGCGCTCACTGCGGAAAGCGGGCCGGCACATTCAGATTGGGCTGACGAGTCAGGCCGAAAAGGGCAAGCTCTCCGTGCCGGCTGATGTGATGACGCTCCAGGAGATGAGCTTCATCGGCAGCGTCGGTTGCCCCACGACCAGCTATCCCGGCTTGCTGGCGTTGATCGCGACAGGCAAGCTGGATCCCAAGCGGCTGGTGACCGACACCATTCCTATCGAGCAAGCCAGCGACGTGCTGTCGTCAATGACCAACTTTGCCACCGTCGGATTCAACGTCATCACGGCTTGGTAAGCGCCCGTCCGCGTGATCTCCCGATCGAGGAACAGAAGTAGCTGCTCTGATTGGACAGGCCATTTGCACAACGCGAAGCGTGGGTCGGCCTGATCCCTGGACTGCACATGAAGAGGGAACTTGTCCGCGCAGAAAGGACGGATGTAGAATTGGCCGCGATGTGGCAGCGCCTCTTTCTGGTCCATCACCCCATCATCGAGGAAAGGGAGGAAGCGTGAAAATGAGAATCTTGGTGTTCGTGTTCGGAGCCCTGATGGTGTTGCTCGGCGTGATCTGGATCGGCCAGGGCCTCGGTTACGTCGGCGGCAGCTTCATGACCGGCGACATCATGTGGGCCTACATCGGATTCATCGTGGGGGTCGTGGGCATCGGCGTCATCTGGCTAGGAGCAACACGGCGCCGAAGCTGACGAAGGGTTCGCGGCGAGGAGGGCCCCGGGAAGAATCCCCACCGCGCTTCTCGCCCGATGGCGCCCGTCGCTGGACTCATTCTGCCCCGCCCATCTGTCTGGGACGGGACGGCTCAACGCCGCGGTCCCTCATCCGCGCATGCTCAGTACTGAGCATGCGCTGAAATCAACTGAAAAGATTGAATGCCAGGGGCCTATTTCTTCACGACCGTGGAGATCTGCGTTACGCTAGAGGGTGGCCGATCGGCGGACAAGGTTGCGCCGAGAGAGCTTGATGATTTGTCGCCACGCCAATGCCGACGTTCTATCGCGGCGCGCTTCGATATTTTCGGCAAGGGTCCGGCGGGATCAGGAGGTTCCGCCGAAGGGGAGCTCTTGTCTGGTGCTGTGTCCTTGCGATCGGAGGATTCTTCGTGCTCAACTGGACCTACCAGGTCATTCGGAAACCCAGTGAGCTCTTCGCCCCCCTCAGCGCTTCCTTTTCAAAAAGCCCCGAGTCCACATGGCAGAGCTACCGGTCACTCTTTGAGAGACATTCCACGAACATCCTTTCGCCTGAATTTCTTGCCGCCCTGGCTCAAGTCGAAGGCGAGGGAAACCCAATCGCCAGCACCTACTGGCGTTGGCAGTGGTCGCTGAACCCCTTCGAGATTTATCGTCCCGCCTCGAGCGCGACCGGCATGTTTCAGATCACTGATGAAACGTTCGCTGAAGCGCGAAAGTACTGCGTCCGGGATCACAAGGTTGCCAGCGACGGCCCGTGGTATGACCCACGGGCCTGCTGGTTCAATAGTGCCTATACCCGAATCATGCCCGGCCACGCGACTGAGCTGACCGCCGCATTCCTCCACCAGAGCGTCACAGATACGCTGGCTGCTCCTCGCGTTGCACGGGCCAGTCTTGCGCAAAAGCAAAAGCTGGCTGCCGTGATCCACCTGTGCGGAGTGAAGAGAGGAGAGACATTCGCCAGACGAGGCTTCCGGGTGGCCCGGGGCGAACACTGTGGGACTCAGAGCCTGCGCCAATATCTGGATCAAGTTGAACTGATGAAGCAACGGTTTGCTCGATTGAGAAGGGCTCAGTCGGTTACCTGAGCTGTTGTCGCCTCGGGGAGATATGCCGCCAACCGACCCAATAACCTGGCCTCATCACTCTCAGTGGATCCGCACGTTGCCGGGGACAACGCAAGAGACTGTGAACACCGATATCACGAACTCTACCAGATAAAAGGGGCGCCATAATGATGACCGTCAAATGGGGTGTCGCGCTGGCCATCGGTACGTTGGTGGTCGGTTTGTTGGTCGGATACCTGATGTGGGGACAATCAGGTCAGAAACTGGGCGAACTGAATGATCTCAAGACCCGCCTGACCCAGGAAGCACAGCGCGCAGCCGACGCGGAGTCGAAACTCGCGGACATGGACGCTCGACTCAAGCAGTTCGGCGAGGATCTCGAGGCCGAACGGAAACAGCGGCAACGACTTCAGGAGCTGCTAGGCCAGGGCCGCAAGTAAGCGGTCGCTGATCAAGAAATCGATCGCGCCAGCCGCGTACTGGGCCGTTGAGCCTCGGGCTTGTTCGAGCCGACGGGATAGATAGTGTGCTTTCCAAGCTGAGCGGATTTCATCCTCATGTTCTCAAGCCCCCTTGCAGCCGGTACATGGCAGGCGATCAGCGACCGTTCGTTAGGCAGTTCGCTTCTTGAGGCGAAGACTGACGTAGAATTGGCCGCCCGCGATGTGGCAGCCCCTCTCTGAGTCCATAGCCCTGTAGTCGAGTTGGGAGGGAGTATGGCTCGCCGTGCCAGCTTTTCTAAGGAAGCGGCTGTATACTATGGACAACGCACTGGAGATGCGTATGAACGCCCGGCCAAAGGTCATCCACAGTGACCCTAACATTCTCGGGGGGACCCCTGTCTTCGTGGGAACCCGGGTTCCCCTCCAAAACTTTATCGACTGCCTTGAAGCCGGGGACAGCCTCGATCAATTCCTAGCCTCTTTCCCCACTGTAAGCCGTGAGCAGGCGGTGGCGGCGCTCGAGTTAGCACGCGAGGCCCTCGAAGCCAGTGCGCATTCTGCTCAATGAGTGCTTGCCTCACGAGCTTGTTGATGAACTTGTTGGCCACGAGGTACGCACCGTCCAGGAGCAGGGGTGGTCCGGGGTTGAGAACGGCGAGCTCCTGCGACGAGCCGCGGGGTCTTTTGCCGCGGTTCTGACCGTAGACAAGTACATCGAGCGTACCCAGAAGCTGCCAGGAACCCTCGCGGTGGTCACCATTAGGGCTCGGTCGAACCGCATCCAGTCGCTGCGGCCGTTGCTTCCCGAAATTCTCACGGTGCTGGAGTACAAGAAGCGCAGCAGTTGACGTTATTCGGCTATCGGAGAAACAAACTTGTCCGCTCAGAAAAGCCGGTTGTAGAATTGGCCAACCACGATGGGGCAGCGCCTCTCTGAGTCCATAGTCCTGCAGTCGAGATGGGAGGGAGTATGGATCGCCAGTGTCATCACCCGGCATTCAAGAGAACACTCTATGAGCGCCACTCGATTTCGCTCTTGGGTGGCAGGGGAAGCATCCAAATCGTGCCCGGATTATCGGAGTCCTGAAACAGTTGGATGGGAAGGTTGTTTGGACGGAATACCTCAAACACCGGGCGCGACTGCGGGGTTTTGATCTTGCCACCATCGAGCAGATCGTGCGATTTTCGAAAGAACGGTACTTCGACACTGCGACGCAGCGCATGGTAGCTGTCGGACGACACGGGAACCGGTTAATCATGATACCGTATGAACAAGAGGGCGAGACAGTGACTCCCATCACCATTCATGCCACGGCCCGGCAGCAAATCAATTTTCGGCTGCGAACGGGGAGATTCAGACCATGACGAAACCCAAGCTGTCATACTTCGAAAAAGAAGATATTCTGCATCTCGTTATTTCCGAGGAGGAAGAAGCCAACAGCATCGAGCTGAGCCCCAACATTACAGCAGAGCTGAATGAAAAGGGCGAGTTAATTGGGATCGAGATCGTAAATGCCAGTACTTTCGTGAGAGATGCGATCATGGAAGGAGTACAGGCGAAGCTGCTTCATCTCATTCCTGCCCGAAAGTAGCCAAGCAGAGAAGGCGGATGTAGAATGAGCCGACCGCGATGTGGCAGCCCCTCTCTGAGTCCATAGCCCTGTAGTCGAGTTGGGAGGGAGTATGGATCGCCAACATTATCTCTGCCTTATGCCCAAGGCCTCAATCGAGGGGAAGAGGCTTGCGGAGCTTGGCCGACGAACCCGGCAGACCCCTTGACTTGTGAATTGAGTGTCGAACGAAGACTTCGTAGACCACCCCGAGATCGAGCGGCGAGAACCAGATGCACGTGAAGACCAAGCACGGGAAGCCTTGGAGGGGTTCTTCGAGCAACATAGACAGTCCGTCTTCTTCTCCCGGCAGCTTGAAATCCGAAACGAGGGCGATTGGTACCACTGGATCACCAACAGAGCGCTACGCGAACTCGTTGCCCGAGGTTCAATACGCGCGGAAACTCGGCAGCTCCAAACGGGTGGCTCTATACACCTGATGTGGCACCGAAGTTTCCGGTACTACCGCCGCGATGCCACAAAAGTAGTTCGCTTGGTGGAAGAGTACTCGGATCCGAACATCGGTGGCTCCCTCGGTCTTCAGGGCGAAGCGTTAGTTCTAGAGGGTTTCGCGCGATCCCAGTTTGTGATGCGCAATCGAGATGCTCGAAGTTATGGTGAGCAGAGCTGGATCGAGACTGAACACGATCTCGATTTCATTTTCGAACGAGACAACCGGGTGTATGGCGTTGAGGTGAAGAATACCCTTCGTTACATTGACTACACGGAGTTTAGGACGAAGATCAACATGTGCCAGGCTCTCGGAATCACGCCGGTGTTTGCGGTCCGAATGTTGCCGAAGTCGTGGATTCACGAACTTAATACCTTGGGAGGGTTTGCGCTGATTCTGAAGTATCAGCTCTACCCCTGGGCGCACCGGGATCTGGCTCGGAGGGTAAGGACGGAGTTGGGGCTTCCAGTTGACGCCCCCCGTGTGCTGGAAGACGGAACGATGGCGCGTTTTCTGCGATGGCATCAGAGGCAGTTGTGAATTTTCCGCCGCATTCACGCGATAGCGCTCGTAACCCACTGATTAGAAAGGACCGGCGCTCCGCCTCTATGAATACGTAGTATCTAGTCGCCGCCATCGGGAAGTGGCTGTCTTAACCTGACGCGCTGCTACGGACCGGTGCCGAAGTTGGAAAAGGCGGGGCTTGTTTAGGGAGACAGGGGCAGATTAGAATTGGGCAACCGCGATGTGGCGGCGCCCCTTCTTGGCCCACTGCTCATAGTCGAGGGGAGGGAGTATGGATCGCCAATGTCGTCTCCCCTGTGTAGCCTGCTCGTAGTTCTGCCTAAATCAACCTGAGCCTCCCTGCTAGAAGGCTGCCATCCTGACATCCTTCAGTGCCAGAGTGGTCTGAGCGCCGTCCGTTCGGCCAGCGCAATCTCTTTATTTTCGGGCCGCTTCTTCTTCGTTCTCCCTGGCATCTTCCCTGCACGGCTTCGCTGAGATACGAGAGATCCATTCGGTAATGGAGGCGGGGGGGGGAGATGGATCGCCAATCCTGCGGTGCCGTGAACAGCTACACGGAAGGCACAAAAGTTAATCGCCGGTTTGGTCGTTGCACACGCACTTGTCGCCACGGACACATTTGCCCGAGGTTCATCAGGGCGCAGTGGCGGCTACAAATCCACAAAGACAGGAGGAGTCACAATGAGCAAATCCACACGCAACACTGGCAAGCAGTGGTCGCGCAGCGACGTGAGCCAGCTTCGCAGTTTGGCCAGCCAGAATAACCCAACACGAGTTATTGGTTTGAAGCTCGGACGGACAGAGGATGCCGTTCGTTCCAAGGCGAGCCAGGAGGGTGTTTCGCTTCGTCCCACGAATCAGTCGCCTTACAACAGACGGAAGTGAGCAGAATGTGGCGCCTATAATAGCGCCGCCGCTGGAGCCAACAGCCGCCCCACTTCTCCGTTGCGGATCGGCGCTGCAGTTCGGACGCGCGTCGTGTCAGCGGGCATCCCGGTCGGGCGGCTGCGGCGCAGCTTTGGTTCGTTGGACAGTCGAAACGAAGCGGGGGAAGGGCAACAGGAGGCTCAGCGCAGTTCTTCCTTGGCTTATCCTTAGTGTTGCGCTGATCAGTTTCTTTCACCTTGATTCTCGTGAAGCAAGTGCAGCCTGTCGGTGCGCCTGCGTTAACGGCGAAGTCGTGGCCCTGTGCTCGAACAGCCTCGATATTCCGCCGATTTGCCCACCTCGCCTCTGTCCAATCGTGCCGCCCGCGATTGAACCGATCCAGCCTCCACGAGTCCCACCCTTGGGCACGACCCAATGCAGAATGAGGCAGGTCCTGAACCCGTGGACCGGAGGCCACGAGTGGAAAGAGATCTGCCAGTAAGAGCGGCCTGGCTCTAGTCAAGGCAGGTCTGGAGAATTTCGCCGCAACTGACCACCGCTGCCTACTCATCTCAGCCGTCGGCCATGCGGCGGAGCTGGAGCCTAAGATTACGCCGCTCGGAAGTGACTTGTTTGCGTAGTGAAGACGGGGGTAGAATTGGCCGACCGCGATGTGGCAGCGTCTCTTCCAGATCCATGGCCCTGTAGTCCAGGTGGGAGGGAGTATGGATCGCCAAGTCGTCTCTCCTTGTATCGCGACCGGAGGCCCGTGATAAATCAACAGTCAATTCTGACCCTCAGCCCGCGTGACCCTTAAGAGGCGATATATGGAGCCGGTCTTTGATCGAAATGGCCACACGGTGGGATGGTTGAGAGACGATGTGGTCTTCGACCGCGGAACGCGCCCTCGCGCGTTCGTCCGCAATGGAGCTGTTTTCAACTATCAAGGACGTCACCTCGGCCGCCTGCATCAAGGGTTCTTCAGAGACCACGCTGGCCATGCTGTTGCTTTCATGCGCGGGGCGCCCGGCGGTCCAATTCCTCCTATTCCAGAGATCCCGCCGATTCCACCGATCCCTCCAATTCCGCACATTCCTCCCATCCCTCCCATCCCGCCCATACCTCCTGTTCCCTCCCTCTCGTGGGGTCTCGACTGGGATCCGTTTCTCGCAGGGTAACCGCGTGCCGCCTTCACTCAGTGACGAGATAGGCGCATCACGAAGGAGATACGGGAGGGTTGTGAGCCTTTACAGTTTAGGCGATAGGGTGCAGCGAGTCGGCAAGGTTTGCCCTGCTTCACAATTCCGCCTAAGTCTGGCTAAAACGCCGGCGTAGCATCTGCGAGAGCACGCGCTCCGATGATAGGCAAGCAGGAGATTCTCGAAGACCTGAGGCTGTTTTCGCTGCGGACTGGAGGTATCGGCAGCTGGCTCACCGATGAGACCGACGACGAAGTGTTTGCTCGCCTCGGTCGGATTGAACAAGAACCCATCACGAAGGTCCAGCTTAATCAACTACTCGCATTTGGACATGAAGCTCCCGTCTCAGACGATTTTTTCCGTTATTATTGGCTCACTGCCCCGGACGACCACACCTACGACGTTAAGGCCATCACCGGCTTCCAAGAGCCGTGGCTTCGATCTTCAGGAATAACCTCTCTTGCCCATCTCAAATGGGGTCTCTACCGTCTCTTTACAGACGGGCTGCTCTGGTTCGGGAACGTCCGGACAGCTTACCGGAAGCTCCGTTCGATGACACGTGAAGAACTCTCCGTGTTCTTCAGTGGCCGACATTTCAATACCGCCCTCATCAAGGAAAGAGGTCCAGCACTTTCGCTGACTCCGATAGCCAAGGACGATCGCTACCTGATTTCAGAAATGGCGTGCAAGTCTTTCGGCGAACACCCCGATTCGCCGAGCGATCTTAAGAAAGCCCTCATTGAAGCCCTCCGCGCCCAAGGCGGCGGAAGAGTCACCATAAGGCTCCTTCTTGAAGGAGGCATCGTCCGCGAAAAATACGCCGAGCGCCAACAAGAATTCATATTCTCGGCCGATGATGTGCTTGACGAGCCGATCGATTCAGAAGAGGACATCGAGGCAAGGTACGAAGCTGCTGCTGCAAAATTCTTCAAGGCTCGCAAGGCGGCTCTAAGGAATACCCGGCTTTACCTCTCCATGGTAGGTGACTTGGATGTTTACGTCGCTACGAGCATGAGAAACCGCGATGAGTTCCGGAATATGGCAACCGTCTGCGAGAAGATCTTCTCTGATCAGCGCTTACAGGGTCTTCAACTTCGCTACTTCGATCCTACGCTTAGCGCCGCAGGCGGGCACGAAGACAAGGGCTTGATCGAATGCTTGATGGTGAAGTGTGCAAAGGTGCTCGTCTACTGCGCTGGCGATCGGGAAACCTATGGGAAGGACGCCGAAGCGGCGATGGCGCTAAGCCTTGGGAAACCTGTCATCTTCTATTGTGACTCAGAGCGGAGGCACAGATTCTATCGTGATGTCCATCCGCTCAGTCGGCTGATTGAGTTTGAGACAGGGGTCGCCGTTGGGGCGATGGTCACCGACTCGCTGGCGGAAGTGTCTGAATTGCTGCACCGGATCTTTGAGAACAAGATGGAGTACGAACTCGAGCAGCCCAAGACGGATTACCTCAAACTCAAGGAGAGGCTGACGGACTCAGTGGTGCGACTCCAGACAAATGATACGATGCTGAGTGAGACTTTTTGGAACTACTATCATAATAGGGAAGGGACATCCGATAGTTACTTGTGGGGCGTCTAACACGGCGGCTGCAGCGGGTCTAAAGCGCCGCTGCTCAGTCTTTTTGTTAGACGGGGACAGCCCGTTCGCAGATGGTCGAGCCTGAGTCCAAACCGAAGTCGCTCGATGAAACCTTCCGCGACTACGTGTGGGGGTACTTCGAGCTCCACGCGGACCAACGCCTCAAAGCGTTCCAGTTCTACATCTCCCTCTCAACAGCCTTGGTGGGCGGTTTCCTCCTCCTGCTCCGCTATGACCAAAACCACAAATGGATGTCCTTGCTCGGTTTCCTGCTGGCATTCCTCTCGTTTGTCTTTTGGAAGCTAGACCATCGAACCAAAAGACTCGTGAAGAACGCTGAGGACGCACTGAAGTTTCTGGATGCACAGCACGACTTGCCCGATGTCGACGGAATGCCCCATCCCTTACGCATCTTCACTCGTGACGACTACGTTGCCCAGAACGCGGATCTGTGGCCACTTTCGACGGGCCATTTCAGTTACTCGCGGTGTTTCAAGTGGGTTTTTGTGGCCTTTGCGCTTCTCGGTCTAGGTGCGGGTATTGCGTGCCTGATACTATTCCCCGTCTAGACAGCCAGTGCAACGGACCTATCGTCAACCGCGTCTCGCGGTCGGTAACCTCTCCCGTTACGCCGAATAGTCTGGAGAACTAGCCGACAGAGGGTTCGAGCCGCATCAAGTTTGGTCGCGTTCTTTTCTAGTGGCTCTCCAATGAATGGCACCTCCCCCAAATATTTTGCCGTTTCAACTGACGAGCTAGACGAGGCCCGAGGAGGGCGTCGACCGCAGGTGTACCCCGTTTTTCTCCGAAGGGACCACGCCCCCCGCTTCTCTGTACTTTTTTCCAAGCTGACTGCTTATTGCTGAGGGCTGATTGCTTCTGAGCATTGACTGATCTCAAGCGAGCAGTTATAGTGAATCGTCTTTGTGATCTGATTCACGCGCTCGTGCCGTGTCGAGAAGCGAGCAGCCCAAGGCCCGAGGAAGACGGAACCCTGAGGCGTACACCGTGTACGTTGAAGGGTTCCGACGACCGAGAACGCAGGGATGCGAAGCTTATCGGCGCGGCACACGAAAGGAGTTTTGACTGATGAAGAAGTACTACCTCATGGCGCCGGGCCCGACGCCGATTCCGCCTGAAGTGCTTCAGGCTATAGCTCAGCCGATCATCCATCATAGGACGCCGGAGTATGAGGCGCTCTTTGGCGAGGTGCGCGCGGGGCTGAAGGCCCTCTTTCAAACGAAGGAAGAGATAATCCCGTTCGCTGCCTCGGGGAGCGGCGCGATGGAAGCTGCCGTGGTGAACACGCTTTCGCCGGGTGACAAGGCGATCGTGATCCAGGCGGGAAAGTTCGGGGAGCGCTGGGGAGGGATCTGCAAGGCGTACGGCATTCAGCAGGTGGTACTTGAAGCGCCGTACGGACAGACTGTGCCGGCCGAGCGGATCGAGGAAGCGCTGAAAAAGGATCCATCCATCAAGGCAGTTTTCGCGACTCACAGCGAGACCTCTACGGGCGTGCTCCACGACATCGAGAGCTACGCGAAAGTGACGCGAAACAGCCAGGCGATTCTGGTGGTCGATGCGGTCTCGAGCCTCGGGGTGGCCGATCTCCCGATGGACGCTTGGGGTGTGGATGTCGTGGTCGCCGGGTCACAGAAGGGGCTGATGCTCCCGCCGGGGCTCGGGCTGGTGGCGTTCAACCAGCGGGCGTGGGAGCGGTCGAAGAGTGCGACGCTCCCGAAGTTCTACTTCAACATGGCTACGGAGCTTAAGTGCGTCGTCAAGAACCAGGTGAACTTCACGCCCGCGGTCAGCATTGTGCTCGGGCTGAAGGTGGCTCTCGATATCATCCTGAAGCGAGAAGGGCTTCAGGCTGTCTTCAAGCGTCACGACCGGCTGGCTCGGGCCACCCGTGCTGGCGTTGAGGCGCTGGGGCTGACTTTGTTTGCTAGGGCGAGGCCGAGCCCGGCGATCACTGCAGTGGAGGCCCCGAAGGGGATCGACGGCGAACAGGTGCTGAGAACGTTTGGGAAGTCTCACAACATCACGATAGCCGGCGGTCAGGGGGAGATGCAGGGGAAGGTCTTCCGCCTCGGCCACATGGGGTATGTCGGAGACTTCGACGTGATTGTCGCGCTCTCGGCGTTGGAGCTGGTGCTGGCTGAACTGGGTGTGCCTGCGGACTTGGGGGCCGGAGTGCGCGCCGCCGAGAAGATTCTTGCTGAGGTGCGGTAGGCGCTGATGCGGACTGAACTGATACGAACCTCCCTGGGTGGCGGCCGGGGAGGGGTTTCTTCACCACCGGCGACTTCAGGCGCCACACTACCGCTCGCCTGCGGCGAAGAAGCTCGGTACCCGTCGACTCGACTTCCCTGTCTCGACGACGGCTCCGGGCATCCTGCCCTCGACCGGCTTCTTCGCGTTGCCTCGCGAAGTGTGGCAGCCACTCGTCGCAAGGGGTTCTGAAACCCCTCCCCGGCCACCACCCAACTCAGATACTAGGTTCTCGATGAAAAGAGTTCTTGTGACCGACAACCTGCAGGACGTGGGGGTTGAGGCCCTCGGAAAGGAGGGTCTCGATGTGACGGTGGTTCCCACGCTCCCCCAGGCGGAGCTGTGCGAGCGGATCGGAGAGTTCCACGGGCTGATCGTGAGGAGCGCCACCAAGGTCACGGCGGAGGTGATCGCGGCCGGGAAGAACCTGGAGGTGATCGGTCGAGCCGGCGCGGGCGTGGACAACATCGACGTGGAGGCCGCGAGTCAGCGCGGCATTGTTGTCATGAACACTCCGGGCGCGAACACGATCGCGGTAGCGGAGCACACGATCGGGCTGCTCCTCGCGATGGCGAGGAAGCTCCCTCAAGCTCACGCGGTGCTGAAAGGCGGGAAGTGGGAGAAGGAGCGCTTCGCCGGGGTGGAGGTCTACGGAAAGACCCTCGGCATTGTCGGGCTCGGGCGCATCGGCTCAGAGGTGGCCCGCCGCGCGCTTGGCCTCAAGATGCAGGTGATCGCGTACGATCCCTACCTCACCACCGAAGTGGCTCAGCGGTTGGGCGTGGAGATGGTCGAGCTGGATGAGCTCTTTCATCGGTCTGACTTCATCTCGGTTCACACGCCGCTGACGAAGGAGACCCGGAGCATTATCGGGGCTCCCGAGTTCGAGAAGATGAAGCCCGGCGTCAGGCTCATCAACTGCGCTCGGGGCGGCGTGATTGACGAAGCGGCGCTCGCTGAGGCGGTGCGCCAAGGGAAGGTGGCGGGCGCGGCGCTGGATGTCTTTGAAAAAGAGCCTGTCCCAAAAGATCACCCGCTCATCGGCCTGGAGCAGGTGGTGATGACGCCCCACCTCGCCGCATCCACCGAGGAGGCGCAAACTCAGGTGGCGGTGGCGGTGGCTCAACAGATGGCGGATGTGCTGCTTCGCGGGATCATCCAGAATGCGGTGAACGCGCCATCGGTGGAGCCTGAAGTGCTCAAGGAGCTTCGCCCGTACCTCACGCTCGTCGAGAAGATGGGGAGCTTTCTGGGCCAGCTCGGCGAGGGGCGGATGCAGAGCGTCCAGATCGAGTATGCGGGCGAAGTGACTCAGTTGGCGACCCAGCCGCTGACCGTGACATTTCTCAAGGGACTCTTGAAGGTCATTCTGGAAGAGAACGTCACGGACGTGAACGCCCCTAGCCTCGCGAAGCAGCGCGGTCTCAAGGTGACGGAGACGACCACGACTGAAGGCGAAGACTACGCCAGCCTCATTGCAGCCGAGCTCAAGACCGACAAAGGCTCCTGGCGGGTGGCCGGGACGCTCTTTCACCGGAAGGACCCACGAATCGTCCGAATCGACGGCTACTCGCTCGAGGCGGTCCCGGCCGGATGGATGCTGGTCTTTTCCAACCTCGACGTGCCCGGCGTGGTCGGGCGCATCGGGACGCTCTGCGGGCGCCACCAGATCAACATCGCCGGGATGCAGCTTGGCCGAGAGCGGCGGGGTGGGCGAGCGGTCTCGATCCTGAACATCGATGAGCCGATGCCCGAGGCAGCGCTTCAAGAGATCCGGGCCATGCCCGACATTGTCTACGCCAAGCTCGTCAAACTGTAGCGCCGCGCCGATAAGCTTCGCATCCCTTCGTTCAGTGTTCTGGGGACAGGGGCCAGGGGTCAGGGTCGGCAAAGACCGATCGTGCAAGCCCCAGGCCCCCGGCCCCAAACCCCCGAATCTGCTCGCTTCTCGCCGCGGCGCGCGCGGGGTCAAGTCCACAGTTCGACGGGACTCTGCGGACGCGGGCGGAGCAGCATAGTAGCGGGCTGGTTGAAAAGGCCCGTCTGCGGCGTTGGCTCGGTTGTGCCTCCCTGCGACGTACCGCCGCGTACGCCTCAGTCGTCCCAACCTTCGCCGCCTAGCATCTGGACCTTTTTGACCAGCCTGCAGAACCGCTTGGCTTCCGCTCGGAAGGACGTGCCCACTTTCGCCTTTGGCTTTGCAAACCCCGGACCCCGAGCCCCGGTCCCTGGCCCTAGTATTTCCGGGGCACCTCCATTAGAATAGCTCGGATCAACTGCGGAGAATTCTGTGCCTCATAACGCAACGTCGACCGCCGTGAGGATGATATTCGTCCGTCATGCCCAGACCGAGTGGAACCGGCTTGGCCGCTACCAGGGGTGTATCGACACGCACCTCTCTCAGGTGGGACGGGCCCAGGCAAGCGCTCTGGCTGAGCGGCTGAGGGAGACTGAGTTTGCCGCGGTGTATTCAAGCCACATGGCCCGCGCGGTGGAGACGGCTGAGGCGGTTGCCGGCCCTCGCGGGCTGCCACTGGTTCAAGACCGGGCCTTGGCTGAGGTCTGCCACGGCAAATGGGAGGGGCTCACAGTGGATGAAGTGGAAGAGCGCTTTCCCGAGCTGGTGGCCATCAGACGGCGGAGTCCTGAGCGCGCGGTTGAGCCTGAAGGTGAAAGCCTGTTCCAGGTTCGCGACCGCGCGCTGAACATTTTCGCTGAGCTTCTCCAACGCCACGAGGGCGAGTCACTGCTCATGGTTGGGCACGACGCGCCGACCAAGATGATTCTGCTCGACGCGCTGGGCCTTGGTCCGGAATCGTTCTGGAAGCTCCGCTTCACCTCCACAGGGGTGAGTGAAATGATCGCCGATGGCCCGGAGCGTCGGATCATTCGGATCAATGACATTTCTCACCTCGGACCGGACCTCTCGGAGCCGCTCCGGGTCCTCTAGCACATATGGAAAATCCCGAATCGAGCCAAGAGCCCGGTCTGCCGTCCTCGGCGAAGTCGAGCCGAGAAGATGAAGGACCGGATCGCCGGCAGCTTCAAACCCAGCTTCCGAAGGGAGTCAAGCTCTATCTCCCGGACGAGGCGGCCCGGAAGCGCTATGTCGAGGAGCGGCTGCGAGCGGTCTTTCGGGCATGGGGCTTCCGCGAGCTGATCACGCCCACCTATGAGTACTTCGATGTCCTCTCAGTCGGGACCGACGAGGCGCTCCGCGAGCGGATGCTCAAGTTTGTCGATCGCGAGACCGGGCGGATGCTCGCGCTTCGCGCTGACATCACGCCGCAGATCGCTCGAGTAGTCGCCACCAGGCTCCGTGACGCCCCCAAGCCGCTGCGTCTTGCGTACCTCACGAATGTCTTCCGCTACGATGAGCCGCGGCTGGGGAACTATCGCGAGATCTACCAGGCCGGCGTGGAGCTGATCGGCCTCGACAAGCCCGAGGGGGACGCGGAGATGATCGCGATGGCTCTGGAGGGGCTCAAGGCCCTTGGCCTCGCCAAGTTCAAGATCGATGTGGGACAGGCCGAGTTCTTCCGAGGGATTCTCCACGAGCTCAAGACCGATCGTGAGACCGAGCGGCGTCTCGAAGATGCGCTGAGGAGAAAGGACGGGCAGGCGCTCGAGAAGGCGGTGCAGGAGGCTTCGCCCCCGACGAAGACCGCTGAGCTGCTCCTGGCGCTCCCAACCCTGGTTGGTCAAGAAGAGGTGCTCGAGCGCGCGGGGCGGCTGGCGAGTAATGCCCGCTCGGAGCGCGCGATCGCGAATCTGGCTGAGGTGCATCGGCTGCTCAAGGTGTACGGCTTGACTGACGCGGTGCTCCTCGACCTCGGCGAGGTGCGCGGCTTCGACTACTATTCCGGGGTCCACTTCGAGGGGTATGTGGCGGGACTCGGCACCGAGATCTGCGGCGGCGGGCGCTACGATCAGATGCTCGCGCGATTCGGCTACTCGTGCCCGGCAACCGGGTTCGCGTTCGATATCGGTCGCGCGCTTCTGGCCATGGAGGCCCAGTCGGTCCCGGTGCCGCTCGAGGGGCCGGACTTTTTCATCATCGACTTCACGCTAGAGAAGACCGCGGCGCTCGCGCTCTCGCGGACGCTCCGCGCTCTCGGCGCCTCAGTGGCGCGCGATATCATCACGCGGGGACTTGAGGAGTCCATCGCGTATGCCAGAGATATCCGGGTCCGGCGGGTGATTGTGATCGGATCGCCGAAGACCAAGGCGACCGATCTCCTGGTCCTCGACCTTCAGGAGGGGCGAGAAAGTGTGCATCCAGTGGCGAAGCTGTTGAAGCAGCCCGAGCAGTGTTTCTCCCGTCCTGATGGAGAGCGCCGTGCCTAACATCGTCGTGGTCGGGGCCCAGTGGGGCGATGAAGGGAAGGGAAAGATCGTCGATCTGCTCGCGGCCCACGTCGACGTGGTGGCCCGGTATCAGGGCGGGAACAACGCCGGGCACACGGTGGTGATCGGGAAGGAGAAGTTCATCCTCCACGCCATCCCTTCGGGGATTCTCCACGCGGGAAAGCGGTGTGTGATCGGGTGCGGAGTGGTCGTGGATCCGGCGTTCCTGCTGGAGGAGATGGAGGCGCTCAGACAGCGCGGCGTGTCGCTCGGCGGGAACCTCTTCATCTCCCAGAACGCCCACTGCATCATGCCCTACCACCGAGCGCTCGACCTGGCGTCTGAAGCGTCTCGTGGCGAGAAGAAGATCGGAACCACCGGGAAAGGTGTGGGGCCCGCGTACACCGACAAGGCCGCGCGGATCGGGATCCGGATCTCTGATCTCCTCGATCCGCCGCTCTTCCGCGAGAAGCTCGAGGCGAACCTGAAAGAGAAGAACACGATCCTCAAGACACTCTACGGCGCCGAGACGTTCACTGTCGAGTCGATCCTCTCCCCGTACTTGAAGTACGCCGAGGCGCTGGCTCCGTTCGTTGCCGACACCGCGCTCCTCCTCCACCAGTGGACCGAGGGCGGCATCTCAGTGCTCTTTGAGGGAGCGCAAGGGACGATGCTCGACGTCGACCACGGCACCTATCCGTACATCACGTCGTCGAGCGCGGCATCCGGCGGCGCGGTCACAGGGACCGGCCTCGCGATCTCTAAGATCAATGGGGTGCTGGGCGTCTCCAAGGCGTACGCCACCCGAGTCGGCTCGGGACCATTCCCGTCCGAGGCAAAGGACGGGCTCGGCGACCTGTTGCGCCAGCGCGGGAACGAGTACGGCGCTACCACGGGGAGGCCGAGACGGTGCGGGTGGTTTGACGCGGTGGTGCTCCGCTACGCCGTCAGGATCAACGGGATCGATACGATCGCGCTCACCAAGCTCGATGTCCTGGACGAATGCCGGACCGTGCAGGTCTGCGTGGGGTATCGCTACAAGGGCGGCGTCGTGAAAGAGTTTCCGCTCGGAGAGCGAGTGCTCGCGGAGTGCGTCCCGGTGTATGAGGAGATGGAAGGGTGGCGGTGTTCAACCGCCGGGCTCAGAAGTTACGAGGAGCTTCCCTCAAACGCGCGCCGCTATCTTGCCCGCTTGGCCGAGCTGATCGGCGTGGGCTTCTCGCTCATCTCCACCGGCGCCATGCGCGACGAGACGATTCTTCGGCCTGAGAGCCCGCTGGTCCGCTGGTTCCCCGCCCTGAAGCAGATTTAAGGTTATTGAAGCCTGGTCTCAAATTTCTTGACGTCTCCAGAAGCTCCTAGTAGCCTGGAGGGGTTGCGGCGGTTCTTCAGGTCGTTCTGAAATCGGTCAGCTCGCCTGATTCCCAACGCCGGTTCAATCGACACCCAGGAGGACGTATGTTTGCTCGAAAGGTGAGCCTGAAATTACGCGCCAACAGCGCGGTGGAGTTCTCTCGACTGCTCGACACCAAGGTGATTCCGCTCCTGCGCGAGCAGAAAGGATTTCGAGACGAGATCTCTTTCGTGTCTGGGGAGCGGGGGGAAGCTGTGGCCATCAGCTTGTGGGAAGGGCGGGAGCACGCCGACGCCTATCACAAACAAGTCTACCCCGAAGTCCTGAAGTCTCTGGAGCACCTGTTTGATGGCACTCCCCGAGTCAGCACCTTCGCGCTAGGGAACTCGACGGTCCATAAGATCTCGAATCCCCCAGCATGACCCGGTAGGCGCGACTTCAACCCCAGGGGGGGCGGCAGAACGGCTGTCGTGCGAGCCCTTAGCGCAGCCGGTGCATAGAGAACGCGGCGAGGGCGAAGAGGGCTGACGAGGCCAGGTAGACCGTTCCAAGATTGAAAAACGCGCTGACCGCGTAGCCGATCATCGGCACGAACAGGCCGCGCGCACCGACCGCAGTCAGGTGCACTCCCATGAAGAGCGACGCGTCCTTCCGCCCGGCGAACTCAATGGCGCCAAGATGCCATGCGCTGTTGACCCCAGCCATCCCCACCCCGAAGATCGCGAAGCCTGCGTAGACCAGCTCAGTGCTCTTGAAGACGTACGCGCAATAGAGGCAGATCGGGTAGAGCGCCAGGACCGCGAATGCGGCGGTCGCGGTGCGCACGGCTTTCCAATGGTCCAGAAGCCGTCCCGCAAGCGGCGAGAAGAGGGCGAACGTCACCTGAAAGAGGACGAGCCGCGCCAGAGAGATCTCGCTGTACGACAAGCCGAGGTGATCAACCAACAGGAAGACGTTGGCGGGAAGAACCAGGAAGAAGCCCACCCCATAGATGAAGAAGTTCCGCTCAAAGCGGTCGAAGTCTCGGTTCTGACGCAAGATCCTTTGGAATGTCCTGAGCGTCTGGCCGAGCGAGGCTCGCTCGTGGGGCTCCTCCCAGGATGAGCGGCGAATGCGAATGAACGCATACTGGAGATAGGCAAGCACACCGATCGCGCCCGCGACAGGGAAGAGCAGCCGATAAAGGCCCGGATCGTGCTCGAGCAGATAGCCAGCGCCGAGCGCCGCCACGATGAAAAAGCCGCGGGTCCAGAGGACCACGCGTCCCAACAGCCGACCTCGCCACATCGGGTCGTAGTTCGATTGCATCAGGGATTGCTGGGCGGGGGCGACGATCGGATCCGCAAAGAAGACGCAGCAGCAGAGCAGGACGAACCAGA
>DATEAO010000064.1:0-3962 GCA_035288345.1 Candidatus Methylomirabilota bacterium
CAAACACCATCGCGTACTTTGCCAGCAGCCCCAACCCCATCGCGGCGCCGGCAAGCAGCCAGTAGCCGGACGCCCCGGAGTGGATCGCCCGCCAGAGGCAGATCATGGTCAACACCCAAAAAAGCAGGAACGGAGCATCGATCGTCATGAGGATGCTTCCCGCCGCGAACAGAGGCACCGCCTGGAGCACGACCACAGCGTAGAGTCCGGTGCGGCCATCGTCACGCGCAAGCTCCCGGACAAACACGAAGAGGAGCCACGCGGTGAGCACACTGATCACGATCGCCCCAATCCGAACGCCTAACGGGGTGTGTCCGAAGAAGCGAGTGCCGAGATAGACGATGTAGGCGACGAGCGGGCCTTTCGAGTAGTACGAGAGGTCGAGGTTCCGTGACCACTCCCAGTAATGGGCTTCGTCGGGCGCGAGGTCGATGACGCCGTTCTCCACGTACACGACGCGGAACAGTGTGGCCGCGAGGACAAAGGCCCAAAAGGCCCAGGCGATCATCTCATGGACGGACGAAGATACATGTCATTAGATGTTAGATCTCAGATGTCGGAAGTTCGGCCAACTGACACCTGCCCCCGGCAAGCTTGTCAAGGGTGATCTGACATCTGGACCGGTTCGGAATCCCGTCATCTGAGATCCGTCAGCTGACATCTGCGTCCCTGCTAGGTGCCATGGGTCCAGGACGACAGATATGATTCCTGCTCAGGCGTGAGGCGGTCGATCTCGACGCCCATGGACGCGAGCTTGAGCCGGGCGATCCCGCGGTCGATTTCTCGAGGGACCCCGTACACCTTCCGCTCGAGCTCGCGGCCGTGCTTCACCATGTACTCGGCGGAGAGCGCCTGATTGGCAAAGCTCATGTCCATAACCGCTGCCGGGTGCCCTTCAGCGGACGCGAGGTTGATCAAGCGCCCCTCCCCAAGCACGTAGATCCGCCTCCCGTCTGGAAGCGCAAACTCCTCGACAAAGGGCCGGACTACCCGCTTGCTCTTCGCCATGCGGGCCAGTTCGTCCAGGTCGATCTCGACGTTGAAGTGGCCCGAGTTCGCCAGGATCGCGCCATCCTTCATCCGCTGGAAGTGCTCTTTGCGAACCACGGAGGTGTTCCCGGTCACGGTCACGAACACGTCTCCCGCCTCCGCCGCCTTCGCCATGGACATCACCTGGAACCCGTCCATGACCGCCTCCAGAGCGCGCAGTGGCTCCACCTCGGTGACGATCACGTGGGCCCCCATCCCTTTGGCGCGCGCGGCCACCCCGCGCCCGCACATCCCGTATCCCGACACCACCACACTGCGTCCGGCGAGGAGGATATTCGTGGCCCGAAGAATTCCGTCGATCGTGGACTGACCGGTCCCGTACCGGTTATCGAACAGATGCTTGGTGTCCGCGTCGTTCACCGCGATGACCGGAAACGCCAGCACGCCCTCGCGCTCCATGGAACGGAGGCGAATCACTCCGGTCGTGGTCTCCTCGGTTCCGCCGATCACGTCCCCGGCAAGGTCCTTGCGGGCGCCGTGAAGCTGCGAGATGAGGTCAGCCCCGTCGTCCATCGTAAGCTGGGGGCGCGTCGAGAGCACCGCCTCGATGTGGCGGTAATACCGGTCGTGGTCCTCACCTTTGTGGGCGAAGACTGAGATCTCGTACTCCTTGACGAGCGCGGCCGCGGTATCGTCCTGTGTGGAGAGCGGGTTGGAGGCGCAGAGCGCGAGCTGCGCGCCGCCGGCCTTGAGCGTGAGCATGAGGATCGCGGTCTCCGTGGTGACGTGCAGACACGCGCCGATCCGAATCCCTTTCAGGGGCTGTTCCTTCGAGAACCGCTCGCGCACCTGCCGGAGCACGGGCATTGATTGCTCGGCCCATTCGATCTTCAACCGGCCCTGGGCGGCCTGGGCGATGTCTTTCACATCGTGGGAAACCATAACTCTCTCCTCATGAAGTTGCCGCGCCGATACGCGTCGCATTCGGCTCGCTCTCGCGCGCCAATCTTATCGAGTTGCTCACCTCGCCTTCGGCTGTGGCTCGCCCTCCCACGTTCCGCATCGGGGCTCGGGGCTCGAAGTCAGAAATGCGGACCGCGGACCCCGAATTGGCTCGCTCCTCGCCACGGCACGGGGGAGGGAATCGGATCAAAGTTTTCGCACGAACGTGCAAACGGTAGACAAGCAAGCAGGCCGGCGCGATCGAGCTACACGCCAGCGTCGTCGCGGAGGTCTTGGACGCGGTCAGTCCGCTCCCAGGTAAACTCCGGCGCGGACCGGCCAAAGTGACCGTAAGCGGCGGTCTTCTTGTAAATCGGTCGTCTTAAATTGAGGTACTTGATGATGCCGGCGGGGGTAAAGTCGAAGTGACGGCGGATCATCTGCTCGAGTGCGCTGTTCGGGATCTTCCCGGTGCCGAACGTCTCCACCATGATCGAGACCGGGTCTCTCACGCCGATGGCGTACGCCACCTGGACCTGCGCGCGCCCGGCAAGCCCGGCCGCCACGATGTTCTTGGCCACGTGCCGCGCCATGTAACACGCTGAGCGATCCACTTTCGTGGGGTCTTTCCCCGAGAACGCGCCGCCGCCGTGCGGGCACGACCCGCCGTAGGTGTCCACGATGATCTTGCGCCCGGTCAGCCCCGTGTCGCCCATCGGCCCTCCGGTGACGAAGCGACCCGTGGGGTTCACGTGGAAGACGCATTGCTTGACGTCGAGAAGCTCGGGGGGAATCGTGGGGACGATCACCTGCTCGATCACGTCCTGCCGGATTCGCTCGGAGGTCACATCGGGGCTGTGCTGCGTTGAGATGACCACGGTCTCCACGGAGCGCGGCTTCCCGTCAGCGTACCGCACGGTGACCTGGGACTTCCCATCCGGTCTCAGATAGTCGATCACGCCGGACTTGCGAAGCTCGCTGAGCTTCATCGTCAGCTTGTGGGCCAGCATGATAGGAAGCGGCATCAGCTCAGCGGTCTCGGTGCACGCGTAGCCGAACATCAGCCCCTGGTCCCCGGCGCCCAGGTTGTCAACGCCCATCGCGATGTCCGGCGACTGCTCGTCGATCGCGGTAATGACCCCGCATGTCTCGTAGTCGAAGCCGAACTTCGCTCTCGTGTAGCCGACCTCGCGAATCGTCTCCCGCGCGATCCGGGGGATATCCACGTAACACATGGTGGTGATTTCGCCGGCCACGATCACGAGCCCTGTCGTGAGAAGCGATTCGCAGGCCACCCGCCCGGTCGGATCTTGGGTGATAATCGCGTCCAGCACAGCGTCTGAGATCTGATCCGCAATCTTGTCGGGGTGCCCCTCTGTCACTGATTCCGACGTAAACAGGTACTCGTCTTTAGCCATGCGCCATCCTCCCCGTCAACGTATGCTCAATATCATCGGCTCTTAAGCTCGATACTCTATCACATCGAACTCGGCGCCTCAACGAGATTCCTTCTTCGGAGAAGAGATTGCCTCACCCTGGGAGCCGAGGCGCTGCTTCATCTGGTCGATCGCAGTCACCGGCCACGGGTCAACGCCTCGAAGCACGGCCAGATAGTAGCTCACCCAATCCCCGATCTGGACCAAGCTCAATATCCGCGCGAGCCGTCCCTCCCCTTTCGACCAGACTTCGGTCGTCCCGGCCCGAAGGGCGGCGATCTCTCGAGTCGCCTCCATCCGCTTGGCGATCTGCCGGCTCTCCGCTCGATCCCGCAGGAACACGGCGTGAAGGCGCGAGGTCAAGGGGTCACCGTGCCACCCCATGACTTCGTTGTGATCGCATTCCGGGACGCTGCCTGACACCGCAAACGCCTTCGCGTTCTCCTCGATCTGGGTCTTCCACCGGTAGGCGACGGAGTCGGTGAGGTGGCTCGTCCCGTAGACGACGGCGGTCTTTCCCTCTACTGCTTGGGCGAGCTGCTTCGGCGAATTCCGCTCGACCGGCGTGGACGGGCCAACCGCGTCGAGCTCGCG
>DATEAO010000065.1:0-3075 GCA_035288345.1 Candidatus Methylomirabilota bacterium
CTACAGTTTCGAGTTTCGGGTTGCGGGTTTCGAGCTTGAAAGTCCCCGAAACGCGAAACTCGAAACTACCCCAACAACGCCTCTTCGAACAGTTCGCCCTGATAGATCAGGCGAACCTCGCCCTCGAAAAAGACCTCTCGAAACTCCGGCCCACTGCCAGTGAAGTAGACGGTGAGCGTTTCACCGCTCCTGACCTTCACGTGGACTGGAGACGAAACCAGCCCCAAGCTGGCCGCCACCAGCGCCGATGCAACGGCCCCCGTGCCGCACGCCAGTGTCTCATCCTCGACGCCGCGCTCGTAGGTCCGAATGACAAGTCGCCGCAAGTCGAGGACGGCGGCAAAATCGACATTGGTCCCCGCCGGCTGAAAGGCCGGATGAAACCGGATCTGGCGCCCCAGGGCCCGGACCGCAACCTCCTGCAGGTCCGAGCAAAGGATGACAGCATGGGGAACACCCGTATTGATGCTGTGGACCTGGTGAACGACGCCATCCACTTGAATCGATTGGCGCAGCCGGAGGTCTCGAGGTTGACTTATCTTGAGCTTGACCCGGGAGCCGTCCACCTCGGCCCGGATGATCCCGGCCAGGGTTTCAAAGGCCATTCGAGGTCCAGCGATCCCCAGCATCTCGGCAAACCTGGCGACGCAGCGGGCCCCATTGCCACACATCTCGGCCTCGCTGCCGTCGGCATTGAAGATCCGCATTCGGAAATCCGCCTTCGAAGAGGGCTCCACCAACACCACGCCATCGGCGCCCACCGACATCCCGCGCCGGCAGATCCGCGCGGCCAGCGTCCTCGGCTCGATATCCAATCCGCCATTGCGGTTGTCAATCATGACGAAATCGTTCCCGCTTCCGCTCATCTTGGTAAAGCTCAGCTTCTGCATCGTGCCCTGTGCCTCAACTCGCGTGGAGAGAAAAATGGCATTCAGCACTAACCTCTGCGATGTGGTAAGCGCGCGGTAGGAAGTTCAGGGGACCCGGTAGTCTCGCACCTCGCACTTGGCACCTCGGACCGCCCTTACAGTTCCGGAAGGATCCGTTCACCGCGGATCAGATCCTCGTAACTTTCCCGCTCCCTGATTGTGAAGTAGCGATCTCCCCTCACCATGATCTCCGGAGGCCGGGGTCGGCTATTGTAGTTGGACGACATCGTGTAGCCATAGGCGCCAGCGCTCATCACCACCAACAGCTCACCGGGCTCCGCCAGGGGCATCGCCCGATCCTTCGCCAGGAAATCTCCCGACTCGCAGACGGGGCCCACCACATCGGCCACCACCGTCTCCCCGCCATCCTTCCGCCTGGCAGGAAGAATCGAATGGTACGACCCGTAGAGACTCGGACGAATTAGGTCGTTCATCCCAGCATCGACCACGATGAAATGCTTGGCGGGGGTGCGCTTGTCATACAGCACCCTCGTCACCAGGACCCCTGCATTGCCCGCGATCACGCGTCCCGGCTCCAGCACGATGGTGCAGCCCAGGTCCTTGACCACCGCGATCAGCGCCTCCGCGAAGACCCGGGGCACCGGGGGATTCTCGTCCTTATACGTGATCCCCAGTCCCCCGCCGACATCCAGGTAGTCGATAGTGAAGCCTTGTTGTCGAAGCGTGACGATCAACTCGGCGATCTTGACCAGGCCCTCCACAAATGGAGCGACCTCAGTGATCTGGGATCCGATGTGTTGGTGCACCCCGACTACCTGGATATGGGGCAGCTCTTTCGCAACCCGGTACTCTTCCATGGCAACCGAGATATCGATGCCGAATTTGCTCTTCTTGAGCCCGGTGGAGATATACGGGTGGGTCTTGGGATCGACATCCGGATTGATCCGGAGCGCCACCCTCGCCGTCACCCCCATTGAGCCCGCAACCTCGTCGAGCAGGAGGAGCTCTTGAGGGGACTCCACGTTAAACATCAGGATATCGGACTTCAGAGCGTAATCCATCTCCTCCCGGGTCTTGCCCACCCCCGCAAAGACGATGCGGCGCGAAGGGATCCCGGCCTTCAGGGCGCGGTAGAGCTCTCCACCGGACACCACGTCAGCCCCGCCCCCGAGGTCGGCGAACAGCTTCATCGCCGCCAGGTTCGAGTTGGCCTTCATCGCAAAGCAGACCAGGTGGGGGATGCCAGAGAACGCCTGATCGAACACGCGGAAGTGATGAGTGAGCGTGGCGTGGCTATAGAGATAGAACGGGGTGCCGACCTCGTCCGCGATCCGGTCGATCGGCACCTCCTCACACATGAGCTGATCGCCACGATACTGAAAATGATGCATCCGTATCTCCTTCAGGAGGTCACGAGGAATTCTGACATAGGGAAGGAAGGGTGTCAAAAGGAAAGCGCTCTCGCAATTTCACAATTTTCAATCGTTATGTCCCAACGGTGAATCGCGAACATCTCGATTCTGCCAATCCACTTTTCACGGTGGGGAAGGTCGCTCCGCTTTTGCAACCGCATTCAGTGACGTCATTGCTCCGAAAGTCCCCGCAGGCTTTCATGCCTATGGGCGCGCCGCAGGATCATGGCAGAGATCGCGTGAACGACCCGCTAACCATCGCCCCACGGGTTGTCTGCCCACTCGATCGCCTCGCGGCGGACCGGCCGGCTCGCGAGCTCGCTGGGATCGATGATATCCCTGAGCACCTCGCCATCCATGTCGTCCGGAATCGGGGCGCGCATCAAGTAGAGGAGGGTCGGGGCGATGTCGATGATGTGACCTCCTTCGACCGTCGCGCCAGGGCGGATGTGGGGGCCAGCGGCGATGAGGAATGCCTTGCCCGAGTGCTCGCTCGTGGAGATATCCATCAGATTCTCGTTGAAGACGCCGAGGCGCGGGTGGCGGACGGCGGCCACCAACTCGTCAAGAGACCACCTCACGAGCAGGTCCGGAAATTCGTGCGCGTGTGGGCCTTCGACAATAGTATCCACGCGGGTAACTTCAGAGACAGCCGGGGCCCCGGTCTCCGCGTTCGTGAGCGAGGAGAGCTCCCCGGCGATCTCCTCGCAGAGGGCGTCATACTCGGCGCCGGGCTCGACGGTGCCCTCGGGCTCGCGGCCGCGCAGGTTGAC
>DATEAO010000066.1:0-7211 GCA_035288345.1 Candidatus Methylomirabilota bacterium
GCTAGAAGGACGCCAAAACCCTACCCCACCGGACGAAGCGTGTCAAGAGGGCCGGCGGCCGATCGCGACGTTCACTTCGCCGAGCAAGCGTACAGTCCCGTCAGGCGTCGCGTGACGGCGCGCCGCTTCAATGATCGCGGCGATCACCTCGTCCATGCGCTCGGGGAATTTCGCGAGCGCGAGCCTGACGGGCGCTGACACCGATTGGTTGAAGCGCGCGAACGCCTCGGGAGATGAAAACTCAAACGTGAGCGGTAGCTGCTCCACGCTCACCTCGACGAACCCCGCCTCGTTGAGCCTCCGCGTGAGCAGCATGGGATCAGCCAGAGCGGAGGGACCAGGGGCACCAGGGGGCGGCGGCGGAATTTGAAGGACTCGGTTGACCACGGCGATCCCCACCCCGGCAAGCTGGAACCGCTCCGGCGGCGCTTGCGTCGCGGCGACCATCCGGCCGCCCGGCACGAGCAGATTGCGCATCCGCTCGAGCGCCCTCGGCAGGTCAGGCAAAAACATCAGACCCAGCCGGCAAAGGATCGCGTCGAACTGACGATCGAACGAGAGCGCCTCAGCGTCCATCTCGAGGAACTCGATATTGGCAAGACCGAGGCCGCGCGCTCGCTCGCGCGCGATCTCCAGCATCTCCGGTGCCAGATCTGTTCCTATGACTTGTCCGGCGGGGCCGACCGCGCGCGCCGCGGTGACAGCGGGCTCACCGATGCCAGTGGCCACGTCGAGGACACGCTGGCCGGGCGCGATGCCTGCCAGCGAGACCATGTAATCGCTCAGAGGCTGGGCGCCGCGCTCGAAGATGGCCCAGTGCTCCCGCCATCCTGCGGCGACGCTCCCCCAGCCTTGGCGTTGTTGAGCTTTGTACCGTTGTGGATCGAGGCCCGGCGTGCTCATTCTTCCTCGCTTTGCAATAGGTTCATACCCGTGTACTGCCGGTGATTCTAAAAGCCCGGCAGGCTGCTGAAAAAGGCCCATCTGCGGCGTTGGCTTCGTCGCTCGTCGTTGCAACGTACATCTAAGTACGCCTCACTTCTCGCTTCCTCGCCGCCTTGCATCTGGACCTTTTTGAGCAGCCTGCGGCTCACACGGGTTTTTCACCATCCGCTAGTGCGTCGCGGGCGTCGGACTTGGCTCTATCGAGGACTTCGCGCACAGGGAGCCCTTTGGCCTGAGCGAGACGGCGGACTTCTTCAAACTCGGGCGTGACCGTGATGATCTGGCCGCCAAGTCGTGAGAGCTTGAAGTTCAACGGGCCATACGAGGTCGGCAGGGTGACCAGCTCGCGCGGAAGGATGGTCCGCCGGCATTCGGTCCAGCGTAGCCCTATGGTGGTTGATTCTTGAAAGAGGAGCGTGGCGATGTCCGGTCTTTTTGACGGTGGGCAGAACGCGGTCAGGACCACCCCGGGACGGCTCCGTTTCATGATGACCGGCGTGAGAAATACATCGAGCGCGCCGGCCTCGAAGAGACGGTCGACCAACGGTTCGTAGAGCTGGGGCGACATGTCGTCAATCGTGGTCTCCACCTGAGCGACAATCTCTTCCTCTTCGGGCGCCGGAATCTCCTCTCCCACGACGCAACGGAGGAGGTTCGGGATCGGAAGCTCCATCGTTCCGGCGCCATATCCCACCTGCTGGATTGTCATGGAAGGCATCACCCCGGCTCCGACGGCGAGCGTGGAGAGAATCGCCGCGCCCGTTGGAGTTGTCAGCTCTGCTCTCAAGCCATTATCGAACACCGGGAAGCCCCGGAGCAGCTCTACGGTGCCTGGGCTCGGAACAGGGATTCTGCCGTGAGGCCCGTCAACGTATCCCCCACCCACCGGAAGCGCTGAGACGTGAACAGCGTCCACGCCCAGCAGATGCAGCCCCGCCACGGCGCCCGTGATGTCCACAATGGCGTCAACCGCGCCGACGTCGTGGAAGTGAACGTCTTCAGGTGTCGTGCCATGAACTTTCGCCTCGGCTTCCGCCAACCGCCTGAAAATCCTTAACGCGCCGTCTTTGACCGGCTCCGGAAGCGCGCTCCCCTCGATGAGGCGACAGATTTCAGGTAAGTTCCTCTGCGTCGATCGAGCGGACTGTTGTATTTCCACGTCCACCTTCGTGGCGCGGAAGCCGCCCCTGACGACCTCGCGGGCAGTGAGCCGGTATCCGGAAAGCTCGAGCGTCGCAAGACGGTCCATGAGCGCATCGAGGGAGCACCCCGTGTCCACCAGCGCGCCCAGGATCATGTCGCCGCTCGCCCCGCTCGGGCAATCAAAGTAAGCGAGCTTCATAGCAGGATGTCGGATCTCGGATGTCGGATTTCACTTGGTCGAACTTCTGACATCCATCGCCCGTCATCTGACATCGATCTGCGAACTGACATCTGTCATCCGACCTCTGAGATCCAAGCCTACCGGATCTTCGCGATGAGTTTGTTGATGAGGTTTCCCTGCTGGGCAGCGCCGAAGCCGTTATCGATGTTCACGACGGAGACGCCGGGCGCGCAGGAATTGAGCATGGCCAGCAGCGCTGCGATCCCGCCGAAGCTCGCCCCATACCCTATGCTCGTGGGAACAGCGATGACCGGACGATCAACGAGACCTCCGACCACACTGGGAAGGGCGCCTTCCATTCCCGCAACGACGATCACCACGTTGGCTTCCTGCAGGATCGGATAGTGCTCAAGCACGCGATGGAGTCCCGCCACCCCGACATCGTAGATCCGCTCCACCCGGTTCCCGAGCAGCTCGCAGGTCACCGCAGCCTCTTCGGCAACGGGAGCGTCTGCCGTGCCGGCGCTGAGGACTGAAATCAGCCCAACACCCTCGCGCGGCTCCGGATTCACCGCCACGATCCGCGCGGCAGGATAGTATTCCGCGGGAAGCCCCGCGGCCCTGATTGCCTCAAACACCTCAGGGGTCGCCCGAGTCGCCAGAACGTTGCCATGCGATTGAGCGAGACGCTTGGCAATGGCCACGACCTGTTCGACTCCTTTTCCCTCGCAGAAGATGGCCTCGGCCGCGCCGGTCCGAAGCGCGCGGTGGTGGTCCACCTTGGCGAAGCCCAGATCAGCGAAAGGCAGGCCCTTGAGCTCAGCCAGCGCGTCCTCCACGCTCATCTCGCCGCTGCCAAGCCTTTCCAACAGTCGTCTCAGTCTCCCTTTATCCATGCGCGCTCACTTGAGAATACTGACTTCCATGGCGTCGAAGCCGAAGTCGTGCTCGCGACTTTCGTAGCGTCCACTCTTCCTCACGTAATCCAGATACCCCTTCAGAGGGCGCCGCGCGATGCCTGTGTTGTCCGCGACCACTACCGCGCCACGGCGAAGCTTTGGCTCGAGCTGGCGAAGATAATCCAGATACTCCTCCTTCGCCGCATCGAGAAACGCGAAATCGAATCGGCCCCTAAGCAGCGGGATTACGCGAACCCCGTCGCCGATGACCACGGCAACGCGCTTCCCAAGGCCTGCCTCTTCCACGTTCCTCCTCGTGAAGCCCGCGAACTGCTCGTTCGCTTCAACACAGGTCAAGCGTCCGCCCGGCGGCAGATGGCTCGCGATCAGGATGGCCGAGTAGCCGATGAGCGAGCCGATCTCAATGGCGCGTGAGGGTCGATCACGCTTCAGCAGCCGTCGGAGCAGCCGTCCTTTCTCGCGACCGACGATCGGAATATGCCACTCGGTGACCGCCCGATCCATCAACCGAACCATCCGCTGGGCTTTCCTGGTCATTTTCTTTCTTGGTTAAGCTTTCGCCCGCGATTCATCACGAGTCTTTCGGCCGTCGCCTAACCGATGGCCCTGCTCTCATTGCCGCTGGGAGGTGGAGACTCTATCACCCATCCGGATGACACCCTCTGAGAGCAGTTGAGCCCGAAGCCCTCCGCGGTGAACCAGAGCGCGCCTCACGCCTGGGTTGGACAGCTGTTCAAGATGCTCGCAGGGCTCGCACAGCCGGATGCCCCGCATGGCAACGTCGCCAACCCGGAACTCGTGGCCGACCAGATGGTTGAGGGAAACACCGCGCGTCACGATGTTCCGGCGGCTCTCCCCCGGCTCGACTTCGATCCCGTAGCCGCGCCGCAGCGATTCTATCGCTTCGATCTCGATCAACGTGATCTCGTGGTCCGGCTTCCGCTGCTTCGAGCAGTACGTGCCAACTTGATTGAAATAGCGGTCGCCCTCAAGCCCCTTCCCGGGCACCGCGCGGATCTCTTGCACCGAAACCGCTGACTTGCCGGCTTCCGGCGCGATGTGAATTGAAACGACCTCATCCGGCCTGCTCGTCACGCAGGACTCTCCTACACACGCTCGAGGATCGGGCCGAAGGTGAGGCGGACAGCCCGCTGGAAGAGCGTCTCCGACTCCTTCGGATCACCCAGCCTCCGAGTCTCATAGAAGCGCGTGAACCGCTCGAGGTGTTTCGAGAGCGTGTTGAAGCGCTCCACATACATGCCTCGAAAACTATCGTACGACTCCTCGCCTCTGAGTATTCGACTCAGGATCTGCCAAATCCTCTCGTTTCGCTTGAGGACTTCATGGGCCATTCTCGGAAACGCATTGAACACTGTCATGAGCGTTCGCGACGAGACCAGCTCTGGAACGATCGCTCTCAGCACGGCTTCGCGATATTCCGACAGGCTGGCTCCTCCGGCAAGCCAGCGCGCCACGACGTCCGCGGCCAGCCGCGCGCTCTGCACGCCGTAGGAGATCCCATCCCCGGTCAACGGCTCAATCAGCCCCGCCGCGTCGCCAATGACCAGAACATTCCGATCGACCAGCCTGGTTCGCTCTGTCCAACTCGGGAGCTTGTGCCCCGACACCTGAAGCGCGTCCAGGTCGATCCGCTCGGTCTTTAAGATCTCTCGTGGCGCAGGAAGTCGGAGAGGTACGGCTTGAGGCGCTTGCTGAACGCAACCGGAGTGCCCGCGCCGATATTCAGGAACTCCCCTTTGGGGAAGATCCACGCGTACCCGCTGGGCAGCGTCCCCCAGTCCACGCGCATAATCTGGTGGTCGACGCGCTCTTCGACGATCCGGTCGCGCGCGATCTCGAATGACAAGCCGGCCTGATTGAAGAACGCCAGCTCATTATTGAGCGCCCGGCGCACCACCCCGTTGGCGCCATCAGCGCCGATCAGCGCCTCGCAGGAGAACGCCCCCGCATCCGTTGACAGCTCCACGCTCCTCTCGGCTCGCTGGACAAAGCCGGTGACCCGGGTCCTCTCAAAGAGCCGGGCTCCCCTTCGCACCGCCTGTTCGATTAAATAACTGTCGAACTCTCGCCGCAACGTGCCGTAGACCACAGGCTCGTGGGAGCGGTTCGTGAATCGATCTCCGAACTGACGGGAAAAGCAGATTCCGTACAAGGAATTCCGGACCACAGGGGTGACATCAAGCGGCAGATGAAGGGGGACCTTGGCCTGGAGCCCTCCCCCGCACGATTTGTCCCGAGGGAAGGCGGCCCGATCGAAGATTGCCACGTCCACGCCGGCGGAGGCCAGCGAGTAAGCGGCGGTTGAACCCGCAGGCCCCCCACCGACCACGATCACGTCAAAATGGTTCTTGGACAACGACGCTCCCCTCCCTGTCGGAACCGGCCCGGACGGCATTTGGAACAATACCACAGACGAGTTTTTTTTTCTTTTTTCCCAGGCCCCTTTGCCTCTATCTTGGAGAGAGTACTCTCACGTAGTGACAATCATGAGGCGACGGCTCTTACTCTTCCTGATTCCTCTGGTGCTTGTGGTCGCCGCGGGTGCGATCGTCACCCCGACGCCACACCTCTCTCCGCCCGACGTGGCTCCATCAGAAACGGAAACAGAAACCACTCTGAAGCCCGGCGACACCCTGGAAGCTGTGCTCATCAGTCATGACATCAGCCGCGCTGAGGCGGCAAAAGTCATCACGGCGCTCAGGAGCAAAATGAACTTGCGAAAGGTCCGGCCGGGTGAGCGCCTGGTTGTCACCCGGGGCGACGCCGGGGAACTCCTTCGTGTCACCTACTGGCGCAATCAGGTCGAGCGGTACGAGATCAGCCACGGGGAAGACGGCTGGCAAGTCAAGCAAGTCTCAAACCCGGTGGAAACGCGGGTGGTGGCGCTGGCGGGCACGCTGGAGGGATCGCTCTTTGAAAGCATGGAGCGGATGGGGGAGGGCCCGACGTTGACCGCGAAACTCGTCAACCTCTTTGAATGGGACTTCGACTTCGCCGCGGATTCACTTGCCGGTGATCGGTTCAGGCTGCTCGCTGAGAAGCGCTTCGTGAACGGGGAGTTCATCGGCTACGGCAACATCCGGATCGCCCAGTACCAGAGCGCGGGACGACGGCTGCTCACCGCCGTGGGCTTTGAAGCGAAAAACGGCGCGCTCCGCTACTTCGACTCGGAGGGCCGGTCAACCCGGAAGATGTTCCTTCGGGCCCCGCTCGATTTCACGCGAATTACGTCGGGGTTCTCTCAGGCCCGGAAGCACCCCATCCTCGGCGGCGTGCGTCCGCATCTCGCCATCGACTACGGCGCCCCCATCGGGACACCGGTGCGATCGGTTGCCGATGGGGTCGTGGTGTTGTCAGGGTGGGATGGAGGAAACGGGATCAGCATCACGCTCCGGCACGCGCGGGGATACAAAACCATGTATAATCACCTCTCCGTCAATCACGTTCGGCGCGGGCAACGGGTGCGCCAGCGCGAGATCATCGGCCGCGTCGGCTCGACCGGCCTGTCTACCGGTCCGCACCTCGACTACCGCGTGATGAAGAACCGGCGCTTGGTGAACCCGCTCTCAGAGAAGTTCATTCCCGGCGAGCCCGTGCCGCAGGCGAAGTGGAGGGAATTCCGTGAGCACCTGAAGCTCATGGTCGAACACCTCGACCGCGAAGCGTCGCTCGACGCTGGCTTGACCAGCCCCACGGCAAACGAGCGAAGCGCCTCGTCCTCGTAAGCCTTCAGCAGAATTATCGCTCCTGCACACGTTAATCTCTCTTGCCCGCAACAGTCGCTTCGTCTATCCTGGCATTTGCTAACAACAACGACCAGTCACTAGAGGCTTGTTTGCCCAACGCCTGCACATTTCTGTCAAACTTCGTTTTTGACGTCCACTCGCGCCGTGCCGAGAAGCGAGCAGATCGAGGCCCGAGGGAGGAGGGACCCGGAGGTGTACGCAGTTGTACATTGAGGAGTCCCGACGACCGCATTCTCTCTTCGAGCGTGGGCTTTG
>DATEAO010000067.1:0-3824 GCA_035288345.1 Candidatus Methylomirabilota bacterium
CGCCCACGGTGACGTGATCTAGCCGGGGGCCGGCCAGTCACCCTGGGCGAAGGCCAGGAGCACGGGATCGTCCTTGCCGCCGTACGTGAACCCCTTCTTGGTCTTGATGTTGTGCAACCGCTCCGCGGAAACCACGTAGCCGAGCTGGCTCTTCTCGCCACGCTCATCCCGGCTCCAGATCCGCGCCACGACGAATCGCGAAGAGCGGCAGAGCCCTTCGATGTCGAAGAGGTCCTCGGGAGACCGAAGCGTGATCACCTTCTCCTGAAGCCCTTTGGCCAGCTCCTCCATCTTGGCATCCAGCGCCTTTTGATTCTTTGGGTGAGCGCCGGCCTCGATGGCCTGGGCCTTCGTGTCGAGGTCAACGATCTCCATGATGTAGCCGCGCTTCATCTTCGACGCGGCGATAATGAGCCCGGAGTTGAAGCGCGGGAGCAGGTAGGCCGCGGTCGCGTAATAGTTGAACGCCATGGGCTCGGTCTTATCGGCAAACGAGAGGAGCACGGTCTGGGACGGGTTCTCGGGGCGCACAGGCAATTGAAGAGCGACCGTGGCCGGCCCCGCGCCACGCAAGTTCCCGGTGAACGCATCAGCGATCAGGTCCTGGCCCGGGCCGTACAGTCCAAGCTCCGAGGCCTTGTCAGCGCCAAGCTGAAGGGCGTCCCACATCAGCTCGTCCACCAGGGACATGTCCACCTTCTCGGAAACAATCCCGGTCACCGCCACGTCGTCTCCGGTATGCGTCACGATCAACGAGCTAAAGATCGGCTCGCCTTGAAACGAATTGTTCTCGAGGATGAACTGCGCGATGGCGGACTTCACTTCGTCGGCCGCGACGACGTGGCCGCCCACGCCGCCCACGTCAGCCTTGGTGGCTTTGATGTAGCGCTGGATCAGCTCGGGCTTCTTGGCGAACACGTATGACCTATAGGAAAAGATGTTCGGGGTATTGGTCACCGGAATTTTTTCAACTTGGGTTTGCGGAAGGTCACGGAGGTTGTCTCTGGATTGGTGGTAATCGGCCAGCGAGAGCCGGCCCTTTCCGTTCCCTGGTCCGTACCGCTTGTGGTTCGCCATCATTGCCTCCTTTGCGCTGGGTGGTTCGTCTCCCACGAGAAATCCATCGGCTGCCCTCCGAAAAACTTGATCCGGCGAAACGTTCATGCAACAATTATCCTACTCTGACTGAATTTAAGGTGTCAAGCATAAATTATTAAGAGGTGAAATTTCTTGCACGCTCGAACCGACCGGGTGCTGCCGAACCGTCTGGAGCTTCGCCAGATGGTGCAATGTGTGCAGCTATACTACCGCCAACAGAAACATCAGAAAGAAATTGCCAAAGCGCTGGGCATCTCTTCCTCCAAGGTGTCCCGGCTGTTAAAGCGCGCCTTCGCCGATGGGTTGATTCGGGTCGAAACCGATCTCCCCAAACACCCCACGCTTGAGGCGGAGCTCACAGAGCGATTTGGGCTCCGGGACGCCGTCGTGATCCCAACCGGCGACGAGCAGGAGATCAAAGAAGATCTTGGCGCCGCGGCGGCCCGGTATTTTGAAAAGGTGACGGCGAACGGGGTCCGGGTCGGGATCTCTTGCGGCTTCACGCTCTACCAGACGATCCGCCAACTCAAAGACCATCGCTTTCGGGACCTGACCCTGCTCCCGCTCTCGGGGGAAAGCACCCTGAAGCTCGTTGATCTCTTCCCGAACACGCTGGTCGGGATGATGGCCGCGAAGTATCGGCCCCACGTCACCGCCTACGCCCTTCCGGTCCAGCTCTTCGGCAGCCTCGCCGAAATCAACCGCGAACGCCAGCGACTCTTGCGCAACCCGGACGTGAAGCGAATCTACGACGACGCCCACCAGGTGGACATCGCTCTGCTCGGCATCGGGATGATCGGGGAGCAGACGCCGGGCTTCTGCTCGCTTGCGGAGTCGTGCGGCGTGAGTGTCAAGACGCTCCGGACACTGGGTGTGGTCGGAGAGATCAACTACCAGCCCTTCGATCAGGAGGGACAAATCGTGAATCGGAAGGAGCTGACCGCCCTGACGCAGCGGGTCCTCGCGGTGTCAGCGGAGCGACTCCGGGAATTGTCCGGCCAATACGGGAAGCATGTCATCGCGGTCGGGGGAGGCAATCAAAAGCTCGACGCGATCCACGGGGCCCTTCAGGGGAAGTTCTTCAACGTCCTCGTGACCGATGAAGAGACGGCCATCCAGCTCTTAGCCAAACGTTCAGAATCAGAAACGAAGAAGCCGCACAGGTAAGCGTCTTCGGGCTCCGGGCCTCGTTCCTGGATTTCGAACCCTGGACCCCGCGCGGTTGTAAGTGACGATTGGCGACGACCGCTCTTCTCTGCTCGAGCGCCGGCTTCGCCGGCGCAAGCTCAAGAGCGCGGGCGTGGCGAAGCCCGGGTGCCCGCGCTGTAATCGATGCGACGGTTATCGGCGCGGCCCTATTCCTCGAAGACGCCGATCCTCCGATACCTTTCATAGCGGATCTGAACGAGATCCTCCGGCGGTTTCGCTCTCAAGTCAGCCAACTGTTGGCGGATCGCCACACGAACCGCCTGGGCCGCGGCCTCCCAGTTCCGGTGCGCTCCGCCAACCGGCTCCGGAATGATCTCATCGATCACGCCGAGCTTGAGACAATCCGGAGCGGTGATGTGAAGGAGCGCTGCCGCGTCTGCGGCTTTGGCGGCATCGCCCCAGAGAATCGCGGCGCACCCTTCCGGTGAAATGACCGAATAGATCGCGTGCTCCATCATCAGCACGCGGTCCCCGACCCCGATCGCGAGCGCGCCACCGCTCCCTCCCTCTCCGGTCACGATGGTGAGGATCGGGGTTTTGAGCCCCGCCATCTCGCGGATGTTTCGCGCAATGGCTTCCGCCTGCCCACGCTCTTCCGCGCCCAGCCCCGGGTATGCGCCAGGCGTGTCAATCAACGTGATCACCGGCTTCCGAAACTTCTCAGCGAGCGTCATCAGTCGGAGCGCTTTCCGATATCCCTCCGGGTGCGGCATGCCGAAGTTTCGTTGCAGGTTCTCCCGAGTGTCGCGACCCTTCTGGTGCCCGATCAGCACCACGGACTGCCCCTCGAAGCGCGCCAACCCGCCGACAAACGCCTGGTCGTCTCCATAGAGGCGATCACCGTGCAGCTCGATGAAGTCGTCCAACAGCAGCCTGACCAGGTCGAGCGTGTGCGGGCGCTTGGGGTGGCGCGCGAGCTGGGCCCGCTGCCACGGCGTGAGGTTCGCGTAGATTTTTCGCTGAAGCGCGTGGAGCCGGTCCTCGAGCTTCGAGATCTCGTCGGAAGCGGCGAGCGGATCGCTCCCTTCCCGGAGCGCAGCGATCCGGTTCTCAAGCTCCAGGATCGGCTTTTCGAACTCAAGCCCGTCGGGCATATTCCACCGTGACGCTTCCCGTTCCGAGCAGCTCTTCGACCTGCCCGATCAACGACGGGTCCGGACGCACGGACAATTCTCGAGCGCGAACCACCACCTCGCGCTCAGGCAGCAGCACGTGAAGGTACAACGGCACCGGGCCGCGGAACTCCACGCAGAGCGTTCTGAGGGTCGCGAGCTGTTTCTCGAGATCGCCGTGGTCTCGAATTCGAATACGGAACGTGTGAGCCGTCGGCCTGGGCGCACCGAACGGATCCTCAGGCGGCGCCGTTGCGACGGCCCCTCGATCGCTTTCGCTGACCGCTCGAATCTCCTCGGCCAGCATCTTCTTCCCCTCTTCTGTTCCATCCACGCGACCACGAACGCGGAGTGGAAGTCCGGAGCGGATCGCGGCCGACGCCGTCTTGAACGGCTCCGGGAAGA
>DATEAO010000068.1:0-9279 GCA_035288345.1 Candidatus Methylomirabilota bacterium
TGTTCGTCTCGGACCCTCCGACACTCGATCCGGCTCAGGCCACTGACACCACCTCTTCCGCAGTGGTGCGCCAGCTCTTCGATGCGCTCCTGGAGCTGGATGAGAAGCTCAACGTTATCCCGTCCCTGGCCGAGCGTTACACAATTTCGAGTGACCAGCGCCAGTACACCTTCACGCTCCGTCGGGGCGCGCGCTTCCACAATGGCCGAGAGATGACCGCCCATGACGTGAAGTACTCGTTCGAGCGAGCCGCGAGGGGAAAGCGTCCGTGGGTGTTCGAGAAGATTCTTGGAGCCAGGCAGTTCATTACGAGGAACGCGACATCGATATCGGGGATTCGTGTTCTGGGCGATCAGACCGTGGAGATCACGTTAGAGCGGCCATTTGCTCCGTTCCTCTACCTCATGGCCTACGATGCAGCGTCCATTGTGCCCAAGGAAGAGGCCGAGCGCCGTGGCGTTGGATTTTCCAATCACCCTGTGGGGACCGGCCCGTTTCGGCTCGTCTCGTGGCGACGGGACGACCAGGTCGTGATTGAGCGGTTCAAGGACCACTGGCGAGGGGCCCCCTTCCTTGACCGGGTGGTCTTCCGGATTATCCCGAACGAGCTGACGCGCTATCTGGACTACAAGCGGGGCAACCTTGACCTCGCCGACATTCCCACCGGCCACTGCCGGATCGCCCAACGGGACCCCGTGTTGGCAAAAGAGGTCAGTGTCTGGCCAATTCTCGGCACCCACGCGGTCAGATTTAACGTGGAGAAGCCCCCCTTTCACAACAAGAAGCTCCGCCAGGCGATCGGCTACGCGATCGATAGCCATACCATCGTGCGGAACATTCTCGAGGAGTGCGTGACGGCCGCGAGGGGGATTTTGCCTCCAACGATGCCCGGCTTCAACAACTCGGTGACCGGCTACTCGCCGAATCGCGAAAAGGCGAGGAAGCTCTTAGCCGAGGCCGGCTACCCTGAGGGGAAGGGGCTGCCTACGATTCAGTTTCATTTCAACAAGAGCGACTTGAACCAGCGGATCGCTGAGGTGATTCAACACTCGCTGCGCGAGATCGGCATCACGGTTGAGCTTCGGAGTCTGGACTGGGCTGTGCACCTCAAGCTGGTAGATGACGGGGGAGCCGGCTTTTTTAGAGCGGGTTGGATTGCTGACTACCCGGATCCTGAGAATTTCCTCACCGTGCTCTTTCACTCCCGGAATGTCGGCGCTGCGGGAAACACCTCGCGCTATCGAAATCCCAACCTTGATCGCCTCTTCGACGAGGCTGATGCGATGCCTCAAGGGCCTGAGCGCTTCAAAAAGTATCAGGACGCCGAGCAGATCATCCTGAACGACGCGGCCTGGATCTCGCTCCACCACTTCTCGAGCCGATTGCTCCTCAAGCCATACGTCAAGGGACTCGAGAAATCACCGCTCTCCTCAGCGCCGGAGCTGTTGGCGCCATTGAGAAAGGTCTGGCTGGAGCGCTAGCGCTAGCGCCGTGCCGATAAGCGTCGCATCTCATCGTTCTCGGTCGTCGGAACCCCTCAACGTATCACTGCATACGCCTTATATCAGATCCGAACAGATCGTTGGGTACTCTGATGGTCATGCGGGTATGTTGAACGAGAGTGCAAGGAGCTTGTGGGCCCGAGGACCGCATACGCCTGATCCCGTTGGAGGCTCGCCCCGAGACTGTCCCGGCTCGCAAGAGAACGGCGCTGAAGGTTCCATAGAAAGTGGTCCCAGGGAGGACCGATATAAGGCCAACCGGCCGTTCAGCTTCTTGACCACGTCCACACACAGGAGGGCGGGATGCGACGATACTACTTGGGCATCGATTGGGCTGACACCGAGCACGCGGTGTGGGGGGGCAATGAGGCCGGAGAGCGCGTGGTGGCCCTGACCGTGCCGCACACCCCGGCGGGGCTCGGGGAGTTTGGGCGCTGGCTCGATGAGCGCCGGGCCGAAGGGATCGCGCTGTGGGCGGCGATTGAGAAGCCCGAGGGCCGCGTGATCGACTTTCTGCTGGACCATGGGGTGAGCGTGTACCCGATCAATCCCAAGGCCCTGGATCGGGCCCGCGATCGGTTTCGGATGAGCGGGGCCAAGAGCGATCCGTTTGATGCCCGCGTGCTGGCGGAGTTTCTGCGGACGGATCACCCGCACCTCACCCCGCTGGTGCCCAGCTCGCCCCCGGCGCAGGAGCTCAAGCTGCTCACGCGGGACTACCAGCGCCTGGTGCGGCAGCAGACGCGGCTCGTGAACCAGCTGACGGTGACCTTGAAGGAATACTATCCCCGGCCCCTGGAGTGTTTCCAGGAGCTGACGACGGCCGTGGCGCGGGAGTTCCTGCGCGCCTACCCCACGCCCGAGGCCGTGGCCGCGCTCACCCCGAAGGCCTGGCAGCGCTGGGCGCGCACGCAGCGGCTGAGCGCCGCCCGCGCGGCGGCCCTCTGGGAGCGGTTGCAACAGCCGCAGCTGCCGGTGCCGGCGCACGTGGTGCGGGCCAAGGCCCGGCTGGTCGGTGTGCTGGTGGACGAGCTGACGGCCGTCGTCCGGGCGGTGGCCGAGTACCGGAAGGCCGTCGACGATTTTTTCGCCGCCCTGCCGGGGGCTGAGTGGGCGCGCCGTCTGCCAGCGGGCCAGAGCGGGACTACGGTGCCCACCCTGTGGGCCGAACTGGGCGACGCCGCGGGGCGCTGGCAGTCCTTCCAGCACCTGCAGGCCCATGCGGGCGCGGTCCCCGTCACCGCCCGCAGTGGCAAGCACCGGGTCGTGCGGTTCCGCTTTGCCTGTAACAGCCACCTGCGGCACGCCGTGCATCTGCTGGCGTTCCTCTCCTTGCGGCAGAGCGAGTGGGCGCGCGCGTACTACACCCAGCAGCGGGCGCGGGGGCACAGCCATCACCAGGCCGTGCGCCCGCTGGGAGCGAAATGGTTGAAGATCATCTTCGTCCTGTGGAGCCGCCAGGTCCCCTACGACGAGACATATCACCTGGCCATGATCGCGCGCCAGCGGCTGCGCCAAGTGGCGTGAGGACGCGAGAAAGAGCTTGACATGGGTCATAGAAAGTCTCGGGGGTTCCTCCTCCCTCGGGCCTCGATCTGCTCGCTTCTCGCCACGGCACAAGTGGGTGGCAAGCCAAAGTCCGACAGAAACGTGCAGACGTCGGGTGGACAAGCAATCGAGCGCCGCGCCGATAAGCGTCGCATCTCTTCGTTCGGGGGCCGGGGGCTAGGGGTCAGGGATCTGCAAAGGCTTTTCGAGCCAGCCCCCGGCCCCTGGCCCCTGCATCTTGCTGGCGGCGGACTTGTCTTCGGGTACAATGAAACGGTGCACATTCAGTGTACGTTTCCGGACTAGAGGCTGTCCCCTATGCGCCGTCGCCGTAGGCTGCTCATTCTTGGTGGGCTCTGCCTGGTCGCGCTCCTGGTGCTCGCAGGGACATGGTTCCTTTCCAGGACCCAGTGGGCCCAGGGGGAGCTTCGGCAGGGGCTCGCGCACCTCATCTCGCGGGAGCTGGAGCTTCCGGTTCGCCTGAGCGACTTCACGCTCTCATTCCGCCCCAATACGTTCGAGATCCGTCAGCTCGAGATCCTCGATCCCGCAGGCCAGGCAGTTCTCCTCACGATCGATCGGCTTCGGGTGTCGCTTGAATGGACAAGCCTGCTTCGACGTGTCACCAGGGTCGAGAGCGTAACGGTTGCAAACCCGACGCTCATCCTGAATGACTCGCCCAAGCTCAGAGACACACTGAGTCAGTTGCTGAGTCGTCTTCAAGCCATGGCAAAGGAGCGGCCGGCCACGCGCTTCCCTGTTGAAGTAACTGGAGGAGCCCTTCGTTATGTGAACGAAGCCGAAGGGGTCGCCGCGCAGGGAGACAAGATCGAGATCGCGCTTCACTGGCGCGACCCTGAGCGCGCTCAGGTCGTATTGCAGGTTGGAACAGCTCGGGTGGAGCGAGGCGGGCTCACCCTGACTGACCTCGCCGCAGCGGGAAAACTCGAAATCACAAAAGAGAAGAGCGTGATCGAGGAGCTGGAGCTTCGACACAAGCAGGCCACGGCGCGGCTCCACGGGAGTGTGACTCATCAGCCGATCACGTTCACGCTGACAGGCAAAACCGAGCTCGATCTTGAAGAGCTTTCGGCGTTGCTCAACGCCCCAAAGCCGTTCGCCGGAATGTTGGCTGTCAACGGGAGTGTGAGCGGGGGCGCAACGCCATTGACCGTGACCGGTACCGCATCGCTTCCCGAAACGGGGGTGATGTGGGGGGTCCCACTGAAGCGGTTCACCGGGCGCTTCACCTATCAGTCAAATCGTGTTGAGGTTGAGACGCTCTATGCAGAGGGGTTTGGAGGAAACGTCTCAGGGCACGCCACGCTCTCGCTTCCCAAGTTCGGGTACACGGCTGACCTGCGCTTCCAGTCGCTCAGGCTTGCCGAGCTGATCAAGCAGAGCGGGCGCTCTCTGCAAGCCGATGGGTGGCTGACGGGGCAAGCGAAGCTCTCCGGTGAAGGGACCAATGGGACGGCGCTCGCGGTGGAGAGCGCGCTTACCGCTGATCAGCTCCAGTTGATGGGGCGTCCGCGGGGCGCTCACGCGGTATTTCGGGGGCGACTCGCGAAGCGCGCGCTTCAGATCACCGAGCTCACGCTCACGCGAGGACGCAGTCGGGCCACGGCCAAAGGCCGGGTCGAGCTGGCCACCCATGAGCTGAGCTTGAGCGTTCGAACAGAGGTTGAGGATCTCGCTGAGGATCTTTGGCCCGTCGGCGTAAACGGCCATGTGGCTGGTCGTCTCACGTTAGCGGGCACGGTGACCCGCACGTGGGATGATCCGCTCTTTACCGGCCAGGTGAAAGCTGAGCGCATGTCGATCGAGCAGAGGACGGTGGATCTGCTTGAAGGCCGTCTGACCGTGAATCGAGAGGGCCTCACCTCGCAGCGGCTGCGGCTCAAGATCGGAGAGAGCACCGGGGAGCTGAGCGGTCGGGCCAAGTTTGCCGCGTCTCCGAACGGATCCCCCGCGTGGGTGGAAAGGCTCCGCCCTTCGATCAAGCTGAGTGTCCGGGGGCGAGCAGAAGATCTCCTGCCACTGATTCCGATCAAGGCGCCTGTCAAGGGACAACTCGTGCTCAGCTTGGAAGCGGAAGGCCGGGTCGAGAACCTTGAAGGGAACGGCTCGCTGACGCTTAGCAAGCTCGAGCTCTACGGCGATCGGGTCGAGAGCGTGCGGGCCCGATTCACGCTGCGTGGCGATGCACTGCTTGTTCCTGAGCTCGTCGTGATCAGGCAGGGGCTCACCCTGCGAGGCGAGGGCGAGCTGAATCGAAGCGGGGCCTACCGCTTCACATCGCACCCACTGCTGCTGGATCTCGCGTCACTCCCAAGGCTCCACGATCACCAAGTTCGCGGACGGATCGTCTTGAGCGCGCGAGGAGCTGGACAGCTCGACAAGCCCCAGATCGACGGTCAGATGACGGTGAGCGGGCTTCGCGTGGGCGACCATTCGTTTGGTGATGGGAGTGGACGATTCGCTCTCGCCGGGCCTCACTGGGAGTGGGAGCTCGCGCTCGCGAGTGGCTATCAGGCCCGCGGCCGTCTCCCGCTGCGTCTCGCCGGTCCTTTTCAGGCCGAGATTCAGGCTGAGTCCGCCGACGTGACCCACTGGCTCCGCGGGGTTGACCTGCGCCATCCGCTGACGGCGAAAGCCAATGGTCGCGCCGTGCTGGAGGGTGATCTCGGCGAGCCATCAGGTGTGCGCGTGACCGTTGACGTGACCAGCGCGACAGGACGGCTCGGTCCGGCGGAGTGGCAGACCAGCCGGCCAGTACGTCTCGAGATCCAGCAGGGAAAGGTCCGGATCGGGGAGGTGGAAGTGACGGGACCACTGCTCGACGTCACGCTGAGCGGGGAAGTGGTCCCGCACCAAACGATCGCCCTTCAGATCCGCGCTGTCGCCCCATATGCGCTGGTGGCACCGTGGGTGCCGGTCGTCGGGGACTATCGCGGGCGTCCGGCCATCGACCTGACTCTCAGTGGCGCGCCAAAAGCGTTGACAGTCTCCGGCCGGGCGCGGCTGGAGCGGATGGAAATCAAGCTCACTCCGCTCCCGTTCTGGGTGCAGGTGGAGCAGGGTGACGTCAGCTTCAAGAATGACGCCATTGAGTTCCAGATTCGGCAGGGGGCGGTCCACGGGGGGCGCCTCGAATCAACGGGGACCGTTGTCAAGACGGGCGGCCGATGGCGCCATGCGATCAACTACAACTTGGACTACGCGGAGTTCGGCGCGATGCTCGCCTCCCTGAACCCCGGTTCTCGATGGGCCGAAGGCAGTCTGTTTGCGTCCGGAGCCCTGACCTTCGAGACCGGCGCGGGAATCGACCCGTTCCAGACGCTCGACGGTCGTGTGACGTTGCGAGCTGAAGGAGGAACGCTCTCGCGCTATCCCGGCCTGGTGAAAGCGTTCGGCGTCGTAGACCCAGGAGAAGACGCTCGGCTACCCGATCTCACTCAGGAACGGATGCCGTATCGGCAAATCGTCGCTGACTTCACCATCACCAAAGGGCTCATGCAGACCAAGAACCTGTTGCTAGACAGCCGAACCGTTCGGATGAGCGGCGTGGGCGATATCAAACTTCCCGAGCGCGAGGTCGATTTTCGGCTGGCGCTGCAGCCACTCGACCGCTTGGAGCGAGGAATGCGTCGGATCCCCGTGTTGAAGCGGCTCTTCCCGAGTGAGCAGCAGCTTCTCGTGGTCTACTTGAACGCGAACGGGCCGCTCGTCGAGCCCCACGTCGCGGTTGCGCCGATCAAAACGCTGAGCCAGAACATCGTCGACCTCCTGCTCTTCGTGATCCGCGCCCCTGACCGCCTATTGATTCCCGGCGATGCTCGGTGAACTTGGCCGACACGCGCTGAAGAGGCTCATCGCGCTCATCCCTGTTCTCTTTGGCGTGAGCCTCATTGTCTTTGTCCTGACCGCGATCTCACTCGGTGATCCGGTGCGGGCCATGATGGGCCAGCGCGGCGACCCCGAGGTGATCGCCCAGATCAGAAAGGACTACGCGCTCGACGAGCCGCTCTGGACGCGCTATGGCCTTTGGATGGGGAAGCTCCTCCGGGGAGACCTGGGGCAGTCCTACCACCAGCAGCGCCCGGTGAGCGAGGTGATTGCCGAGCGTTTTCCAGCCACGTTGCGCTTGGCCGTGGGCGCCATGCTCATTGCGGTGCTGCTGGGGATGAGCGCCGGCGCCTTTGCAGCCCTTCGACGCGGACACGCGCTTGATCATCTGCTGATGGGCGCGGCCGTCCTGGGGATCTCCACGCCGGTCTTCTGGCTCGGGATGATGCTGATCCTCCTCTTCTCGGTGTGGCTGGGGTGGCTGCCTGTCTCCGGGTACGGCGACGGTGAGTTGAGCTACCTCGTGCTTCCCGCGCTGGCGCTCGGAGCGCTTCATACCGGAACGATTGCGCGCATGACGCGCTCGAGCCTGCTCGAGGTGATCGGGCAGGAGTACGTGAACACCGCTCGGGCAAAGGGAGTGTCTGAGTGGCGCGTGATCGGCAAGCACGCGCTCAGGAACGCGCTGATCCCCGTTGTGACCGTGATCGGGATCGGGCTCGCCGATCTGCTGGTGGGGGCGCCGCTCACCGAGACGGTCTTTGCCTGGCCGGGGCTGGGGAGGATGCTGGTCACTTCAGTGCTCCAGCGCGATCTCCCGGTGGTCATGGGCGCTGTCCTCGTCTTTGCAGTGATCTACGTGGTTGGAAACCTTCTGGTGGATCTTGCGTACTTCCTCATTGATCCACGAATCCGCCGTGCGTAAGTTTGGATCTCAGATCACGGATGTCAGATCTCAGAAGCTCAATGAGACGCATCTGAAGCCCTACATTCGTCCTCTGCCATCCGACATCCGAAATCTGACATCCGTCATCCATGTCTAAGAGGCATCGGGGGTTGTGGATCGGGTTTTCGCTGGTGCTCAGCGTGACACTGCTCTGCCTCTTTGCGCCGTGGCTTGCGCCGTTCGACCCGCTCGCGGTCCCGCGTGGCTCGGAGTCAAAGAGCCTCACACCGCCAGACCCCCTCCATCTCTTGGGGACCGATGTGCTCGGGCGCGATCTTTTCTCGCGAGTCCTCTACGGGGGTCGGGTGTCGATCGCGATCGGGTTTGGGGTGGAGATCTTTGCCGCCGCCATCGGGCTTCTGATCGGGCTCTTGGCCGGTTATTACGGCGGATGGCTCGATAGCGCGCTCATGCGATTCACAGACATCGTGATGGCGTTCCCGTCGCTCATTCTCGCGATCGGGCTGATCGCGGTCTTCCAGGCGCCAGGGCTCGACAAGGTGTTTCTAGTCCTGACGCTGCTCGGATGGACCACGATCGCGCGGGTGATGAGGGGTGAGGTGCTGTCGGTGAAGAGCCGGGACTACATCCAATCCGCGCGGGCGCTCGGCGTCCGCGACATCGCCATCATTGTTCGCTACGTGCTGCCCAACAGCACCGGGCCGTTCCTGGTTGCGGCCACGATCGGCGTCGGCGGGAACATCGTGGCCGAGGCCGGGCTCTCGTTTCTTGGGCTTGGCGCTCAATCCCCGACCATTAGCTGGGGGAGCATGCTGGCCGAGGGCCAAACCTTTCTCATCGCCGCCCCGTGGGTGGCGGTGTTTCCCGGCCTCATGCTGATGCTGGTTGTCCTCGGCGTCAACCTTCTCGGCGACGGCCTGCGCGACCTCCTGGATCCTCGGATCAAACGATAGCGGACCGCAGAAAAACTTCGACCTGACTCTCGACCAACCCTCAACGCGAAACGTAGACGGTTCATAATGATTCCAGTATTTTGGCCTCATGCAACAGTCAGCCGGCGACGATATTAGAAATAGACGCTTGGTGGATTTCGTGAGACTGTAAAAGAGTGTTGTTGTCGCCGGGCCGGGTCCCTTCTCTCGTGCTCGGGCTGATCCTAACGCGAGAGAGGTTCCCATGGCACGTGTCCTCTGCTGTTTGCTGTTGATCGTTCTTTGTTTCACCCCATCCGTTGTTCCTGCCACGCCCGGCCTGTCACAGAATGATTTCACCCGTCTCCATCGCGGCGAGATCGTCTTCAAGAATGAGGTTCCGGCTGTTGAAGGCGGGTCTCGCGGCAATGGCGGGACTGCTGTGGCTCTCCTCGAGAGTGACGTGGAAACTGTGTGGCGGATCCTGACGGACTTCGAACATTACGCCGGGCTGTTCCCACGGGTCAAGGGTTCTGAAGTGGTGGACCAGCACGGGTCGCAC
>DATEAO010000069.1:0-3677 GCA_035288345.1 Candidatus Methylomirabilota bacterium
TCGGCGCCCCGTTGGTTGCCCTTGCCCGGGAGGACGACAAAGAGATGGCGTCGCTCGCGAGCGAAACCATCGCGATCCCTGAGATCAATGAGCTGCTCTCACCCATCCTCACCGTGGTCCCGCTCCAGCTTTTCGCCTACCATTCGGCGCTCCTGCGCGGGGCGAATCCCGACACCGTCCGCCGAGAGATCCCGCTGTATCAACGAGCTAACGCGTTCTTGTCGCTTTAGCCTCCGCCCGCAGGGTGTTTTTCAACAGCCTGTTGCTAGGTGCGGACGCGAAGGAACAGGGCGGCCCCAAGCCCGGCGAAGGCGATGTTGGCAGTCCACGCGGCCAGCATCGGTGGCAGGAGCTCGGCCTTGGCAAACGAAAGGGCCAGAGAGTGGACCACCCAGTAGCCCAAGGAAACCACGATGGCGACTCCAATACCGATCGCACGTCCGTCGTTCCGCTGCGAGAGGAGTGCGAAGGGAATGGCGACCAGCGCCAGGACGAAGTGAGCAACAGGGAAGGAAAGCTTCGAGTAGAGCTCGACGATGTATTGCGCAACCTGATAGCCGTTCTCCTGAAGCTTCATGACGAACGCGCGTAACTCGCGGAAGCTCATCGCACTGGGCGACTTTCGGCTCTTGACGAAGTCGTCAATGCGCTCGGGGATCTGGAAGACAGCGGAATCGAAGGACCGAAGCCTCATCGTGCGGGTCGGCTCAAACGCTTGGAACGCGCCCGCTGACAGCTCCCATCCCTCGGGTGTCCACTGGGCATTGCGCGCATCGAGCCGGCTCAGCATTCGAAAACTCCGGTCCACCTCCACGATCAACAGATCATTCAGAAACCTCTCCGAGGGGTCGAATTCCCCCATCCTGAGAAAACGCGTCTCCGAAACGCGGTGCCACCGTGGGCCCTGACGTTGAAGTTCATTGGCGGGGGCAACCTGGATCTTGGCCCGATCAAACTCCTCCGCCCGGGCGTTGAGGCCAGGCAGGCACGTTTCCTGAAACGTCACCGCTGCCAGGCTGATGATCAGGGTCGGAACGAGCAGGGGAAGACTCACGCGATAGAGGCTGAGGCCGGCTGCCTGGAACGCCTCAAGCTCGCGGTTTCGGGTGAGAGAGAGGAAGAGAAAGACGACGGCAATGAGGACGATCATCGGAAGCCCCTGGTAGAGCATCCCCGGCAAGCGGTACGCGAAGTGCAAGAACATGTCACGGAACGAGGCCCCCACGAGGAGAAAACGATCGAAAGTGTGCATCAGGTCGACGACAAAAAAGAGCACAGCGCCGACTGCCACCCCGGCGCCGAGATACTTGAGGTACTCAGATAGGACGTAGCGATCGATGATGAGAAGGGCCGCGGTCCGGGCGCTCGAGGTTGCCGGATGGCGAGAGGACTGATCTTCCAGCTTGACTCCCCGGCGGCCGGTGCGACGTGAAAAGGGCTCAGCGAATCGACCCACGAATCGACATGGCCCGGCATACCTCCCAATCGTCGCCACGAGCAGGCTGGCGCCCAACGAGCCGAAGAGCAAGTTTGGGATCCACATCCCCACCCCCGCCGGCACCAGGCCATGGAGCGCCATCCCCTCGAGTGCGCTGAACATCACGCAATAGGACACCGCGATCCCGAGGCTGACGGCCAGAGCGGTTCCCCGGCTGGTCCGTTGAGAGAGGATCCCCAGAGGATATCCAACCATCACAAACACAAGAGCCACAAACGGGAGGGCAAAACGCTTGTGAAGCTCCACGTATTCGGGCGCCACCCTCTGCTTCCCCTGCTGCCGGGCCTTTCTGAACAAGGCGAGGAGAGGGAGATCCCGTTCCCGCCTCTCCAATCGGGACAAAGCGGCCCGGGCCGATTCTATTGGGAGGGCCATATCGTAAAGGCCAAATGTCGTAAGTCGGAATCGGCTCGGGCTGGGCACATGGGTCTCGCTGACCGCGCCATCGATGAGACGCAATGTGGCGCGCCCGCTCCCCTGATCAGTCAGGAGTCTCCCTCCACGCGCGACGAAGATCTTTGTCAGCGCGGGATCGCGCTCGTCCGCGACCAAGAGCCCTCGGAGCTCCACCTGCGATACACTCACCTCCTCGACGTAAATCAAGAACTTTGGGAACGTGGCGTTGAACACCCGCTCCTTGATCCCAGAGACCGCCCGGGCCTGGAGAATGCGGGCAAGTTGCTGCTGAATAGCTCCGTAGCTCCACGGGTTGACCACCAAGGTGATCCACGCAACAACGGCCGTCACCAGAAGCGCCGCAGCGAGCAACGGGCGGAACAGACGCCACGGGCTGACCCCCGATGCTTTGAGCCCGGTGATCTCTTGATCGTTGGAAAGGCGATGACAGGCAAGAAGTGTCGCTACGAGGAGCGCCATAGGAAGCGTGAGGGTCAAAAACGATGGCAACATCAGAGCCAGCAGACCCAGCACCATGCGCAGGGGCACCCCTTTGGTGATGATCAGATCGGTGAGCTGATAGGCACGATCGATCAGGGCAAAAAAGGTGAAGGCCACGATCCCGATTGCGAACGGAGCAGAGATCTCCCGGAGGATGTAGCGGTCGAGGATCCGGAGCATTTCGGTGCCGTGATCTCCCGTCAAAGCAACGTTGAGAGTTTGCGGCAGTCATTGAGAGGCCCTCTCCTCGGCCTGACGTCAGGGCCTCAACTTGACGGGAGTCTACGGTGAGGCCGGCAAGCTGTCAAGAGCGATCGATACACGTGCGCTGTTGGGCACACGCGGGGAACAGAAGGGATCGTTGTTTAGCGTTACGCCTCGAGCGAAAAAGAATCGGCGGCCAACGCCGCGATGTGGTGGCCGATGGCGAGGGAGGCGGTGGCGGCGGGGGAGGGGGCGTTCAAGACGTGGATGGCGTGTTCAGTCTGGAGGATCGAGAAGTCGTCGAGGAGTGATCCATCCAGGCTGACGGCCTGGGCGCGAACACCAGCGCCGCCGCGAATCACGTCGTCATCCTTGAGATCAGGAACCAGGCGTCGGAGCGCGCGCACGAACGCCTTCTTGCTCAACGAGCGGTAGAACTCGTAAGATCCGGTTTTCCAGTATCGCCCCACCATCGCCCAAAAGCCTTGATAGCCGAGCGTTCCTATCAGCTCGCGGAGATTAATCCGGCTCATCCGGTACCCTTCGCGGGCGAATGCCAGCACCGCGTTTGGCCCGGCTTCGATGTCTCCGTGGATCGTCTTCGTGAAGTGCACGCCGAGGAACGGGAACTCCGGGTCAGGGACGGGATAGATGAGTCCTCTGACCAGATGCCGTCGCTCCGGCCTGAGCATGTAGTACTCCCCCCTGAACGGGATGATCCGAACAGATGGTCGCGCGCCGGCCATCCGCGCGATGGCGTCCGAGTAGAGCCCGCCACAGTTGACCAAATAGCGTGTCTGCACTTCGCCACGGCTGGTGTGAAGACGGAGCGCTCGATCGGCGCGGTGGATTTTCGACACTCGCGCGCTTGTCAGGATCTCCGCGCCACGATTCAGAAGATTTGCCTGCATCGCGCGCGCGACGGCGCGGAAGTCAACGATCCCTGTGTTTGGAGAACGGAGCGCCCGGAGCGCGTACGCATGCGGCTCGATCTCTTTCAAGCGCTCGGGACCGATCATCTCAAGTCCGGGCACGCCGTTGGCGACGCCTCGCTCGTAGAGCGCATCAAGGCGCGGGA
>DATEAO010000070.1:0-3372 GCA_035288345.1 Candidatus Methylomirabilota bacterium
GCCACGCTCCCGTTGGTCGCTCGCAATGACAATGTAAACACTTAGTGCGTTTGCAATAGATGCTCCGCTACCGGCCCTTCGTGGCCACGGATACTCGCGTGATCGCCCGCTCCAGGGCCGCCTGGGCGCGGGCAAAATCGATCGTTGAATCCCCCCAGCGCCGCAGGCGCTCCTCAGCCCGCGCCCTGGCCTCTTCCGCCCGGGCCCTATCGATCTCCTCCGCGCGCTCGGCGGTCTCCACCAGCATGATCGCCTTCTCGGGGCGGATCTCGGCGTAGCCCCAACTGACAGCGAGAAACCGCTCTTCTCCCCTTCTCTTGTAGGAAAGCTCCCCGATCTTCAACGTGGTCATGAACGGGGTGTGACCCGGCCAAACGCCGAAGTATCCCTCCGTTCCCGGCGCCACCAACTCCTCAACCTGCTCGCTGATAATCAGGCGCTGAGGCGTCACCACCTCGAGCTGGAAGGTCTGGCGATCCCTGTCTGCCATCGTTATCTCGCGAAAGGAAGATCGACTTACTTGCGTCCGCTGAGCTTCTCCGCCTTCTCCCGAGCCTCTTCGATGGTCCCGACCATGTAGAATGCCTGCTCGGGCAGGTCGTCCGCCTTCCCGTCAATCAGCTCTTTGAATCCCTTGATGGACTCTTTCAGCTTGACGTACCGGCCGGGTTGGCCCGTGAACTGCTCCGCCACGAAGAAGGGCTGGGAGAGGAATCGCTGGATCTTCCTTGCCCGCGCCACCACCAGCTTGTCCTCCTCGGACAGCTCGTCCATCCCCAGGATCGCGATGATGTCCTGAAGGTCTTTGTAGCGCTGCAGGATTTTCTGCACCGACCTGGCAACGGAGTAGTGCTCCTCGCCGACGATCAGGGGATCGAGGATGCGCGAGGTGGAGGCCAGCGGATCGACCGCAGGGTAAATCCCCAGCTCGGTGAGCTGCCGGGAAAGGACCGTCGTCGCATCCAGGTGGGCAAAGGTCGTGGCCGGCGCAGGGTCGGTGATGTCATCGGCGGGCACATAGATCGCCTGGACCGAGGTGATCGAGCCGGTCTTGGTGGAGGTGATCCGCTCTTGCAGCTCCCCCATCTCTGTGCCGAGCGTCGGCTGGTATCCTACGGCCGATGGCATCCGGCCCAGCAGCGCCGAGACCTCGGACCCCGCCTGCGTGAAGCGGAAGATGTTGTCGATGAACAGGAGCACGTCCTGCTTCTCCTCATCCCGGAAATATTCGGCGACGGTCAGGCCGGTGAGCCCCACGCGCAACCGCGAGCCGGGCGGCTCGGTCATCTGGCCGTAAATCAGCGCCGTCTTCTCGAGGACTCCCGACTCTTTCATTTCCAGCCAGAGGTCGTTCCCCTCTCGGGTCCGCTCCCCCACGCCCGAGAAGACGGAGATGCCGCCATGCTCCATGGCGATGTTTCGGATCAGCTCCATGATGACGACGGTCTTGCCGACCCCGGCGCCGCCGAAGAGGCCGGTCTTGCCGCCCTTGGTGTACGGCTCCAGGAGATCGACAACCTTGATCCCCGTCTCCAGGATCTCGACCTTGGTCGCCTGCTCCTCGAACGACGGTGCGGGGCGATGAATCGGGTAGTGCTTCTTCGCCTCCACCGGCCCCATCTTGTCCACCGGCTCCCCGATCACGTTGATAATCCGACCGAGGGTGGCCCGACCGACCGGGATGGTGATCGGCGCGCCGGTGTCAAGGACCTCCATCCCCCGGACGAGCCCGTCGGTCGAGGAGAGGGCGATGGTCCGCACACGGCTCTCCCCCAGGTGCTGGGCCACCTCCAGGACCAGCCGCTCGCTGTAGGAGAAGATGTCCTTGACCTGCTTCGCCTTGACATCAAGGGCATTGTAGATGGCCGGAAGTTTTCCCGGGTCAAACTCCACGTCGACGACCGGCCCGATGACCTGTACGATCTTCCCTGTGTTCATCATCCCACTCCTTGCCTCATCCGTGAACCGTCAACTGTGAACCGTGAACCCGTTACCCCCTGGCCTGTCTCAGCGCTTCGGCCCCGCCGACCACCTCGAGCAGCTCCTTGGTGATTCTTTCCTGGCGGGCCTTGTTGAACTGCAGGGTGAGCAGGTCGATCATCTCCGACGCGTTTTTCGTCGCAGCATCCATAGCCGTCATCCGGGCGCCGTATTCACCGGCCAGCGACTCCATCAGCGCCCGGTAGACCTGGACCTCGATGTGCTTGGGCAGCAAGCTCCCCAGGATTGCTCCGGGCGAGGGCTCGTAGATGAAGTCGAGGGGGGCAAGCTCCTCCGGGGCTCGCATCGCCTCGATGGGAAGCAGCCGCTCCACCACGACCCGTTGGCTCGTGACCGACTTGAACTCGTTGTAGACCAACTGGATCTCATCCGCCTCTTCGCCTACATACGCCTTCACCAGCTCCTGGGCCAGGGCGGCCGCGTGGGCGTACGCCAGCCGGTCAAAGAACCCGATCTGCTCCGATCGGATGGTGTAAGGTCGCCGCCGGTAGAAATCGCGGGTCTTGCGCCCCACTACCACCAGGGTCATCGCAACCTCGCCGTCCGTTGCCCGCAGCAGCTCCAGTGACCGGCGCATGATGTTGCTGTTAAAGGCGCCGCACAGTCCCTTGTCGGACGCAATGACCACGATGATCTTCTTGCTCGGCTCGCGGCGCTGGAGCAGCGGGTGGAGCTGGGGATCGCCCCTCAGAGCCAGACTGGCCAGCACCTCCTGCATCTTGAAGGCATACGGGCGCGCCTCCAGAATCCGCTCCTGGGCTCGGCGCAGCTTTGCCGCCGCCACCAGCTTCATTGCCTTGGTGATCTGCTGCGTGCTCTTGACCGATGCGATACGCCGCTTGATATCCCGAAGGGTAGCCATCCGCCCTTTAGCGTTTCGAGTTTCGGGTTTCGGGTTTCGGGTGGGTTGCGAGTTTCGGGTTGCGAGTTAATTTATACTTCGTGCCTCTGATGCCAGACTTGCGCAGATACGTCATCAACCCACCGACCATCCGACTGGTCTCGCTGGCCAAGCCAAGAAGACGATCGCCTTCTTCCTTAGTGATATAGCCTTGATCTGCGGCCACATAGATGTGGGAGATGACCTCGCCCGTCGAGCCTTTCGCCATTGCAAGGAACTGCACAAATTCGGCTGTCCCGCTTCTTTCGAAGCCTTCAGCGATGTTCGACATGATCGAAACGCTGGCCCTTCGAATCTGGTCGCGCAACGCAAAGTCTTTGGCAAACGAACCGTGCTTTGAAATGGTATATACCTCGCGCGTCAGTCCCCGCGCTTTCTGCCATGCATCGATGTCCTCAAGGCGCTGAAAAGTGGCCATTAGCTATGAAGTTTCGAGTTCCGTGTTCCGAGTTTCGAGTCAACTCGAAACC
>DATEAO010000071.1:0-3805 GCA_035288345.1 Candidatus Methylomirabilota bacterium
TACTTCTTCCCGGACCCGCACGGGCAGGGGTCGTTGCGGCCGACCTTCTGGCCGGTGTGTCTCGGCTCGATCGGAGCTGGAGCGGCAGATGAGAGAGGGGCGCCTCGATGTTCTTTCGCCTCGGCCCAGGGATTTCTCATCTCGGGGGCTGTTTCTCGGACCATCTGCACTTTGAAGAGCCACTCGATCGCCGTGGTCTTGATCCGGTCCACCATCTCGGTGAAGAGATCGAAGGCTTCACGCTTGTACTCGGTGAGCGGGTCGCGCTGTCCGTACCCGCGAAGCCCGATCCCCTCTTTCAGGTGATCCATGGAGAGGAGGTGGTCTTTCCATTGCGTGTCGATGACCTGCAGCATGACGCCCCGCTCGACGTGACGCATCACCTCGCCGCCAAGCTCCTGCTCGCGAGCGTGATAGCGCGACTGGACCGCCTCCCAGAGCAGCTCGCGGAGACCGGAGTGCGAGACGACCTCACCGTGCTGGACTTCTGCTGGCAGCCGCAGATCGAACTGGCGGTTGAGCGCCTCTGCGAGCCCGGAGAGATCCCAGTCCTCGGGGTGGGCGGCCTCGGGCGCGTAGGTGCCGAGAATCCCGTCCAGCAGTTCCTCCAGCCACTCGAGCACACTCTCTTCCTGGCTCTCACCGGCAAGGATCTCGCTCCGCATCCCGTAGATCACCTCGCGCTGCTTGTTCATCACGTCGTCGTACTCGAGGAGGTGCTTTCTGATCTCGAAGTTGTGCGCCTCCACGCGCTTCTGAGCGGTCTCGATCGCGCGGGTCACCCACTTGTGCTCGATCGGCTCCCCCTCCTCCATCCCAAGCCGGTCCATGATCTTCGAGATCCGCTCCGATCCGAAGATCCTGAGCAGATCGTCTTCGAGCGAGAGATAGAAGCGTGACGAGCCCGGATCACCCTGGCGGCCCGAGCGGCCCCTGAGCTGATTGTCGATCCGCCTCGACTCGTGGCGCTCGGTTGCGACGATATGAAGCCCGCCGAGCGCAACCACCTTCTCGTGCTCGGGCTCCGTGATCTTTCGGGCCTCAGCCATCGCGCGCTTCCGCTCTTCATCAGGAGCGGTCAATGGATCGAGGCCCTTTTTTCTCAACAGCTCTTTCGCCAGATAGTCCGGATTCCCGCCTAGCAGGATATCTGTCCCTCGCCCTGCCATGTTGGTCGCGATCGTCACAGTCCCCAACCGCCCGGCCTGGGCGACGATCTCCGCTTCTTTCTCGTGGTACTTGGCATTCAACACCTGGTGAGGAACCCCGGACTTCTTCAAGAGGCGGGAGACCCGCTCGGACTTCTCGATGGAGACGGTCCCAACGAGGACGGGTTGCCCGTTTCCATGACACTCAGCGATCTCTTTGCACACCGCGTCGAACTTTTCCTGCTCGCTCTTATAGACCACATCAGGGTCGTTCCTTCGAATGAGCTGCCGATTGGTTGGGATCACCACCACGTCAAGTTTGTAAATCTTGGCGAACTCTGGGGCCTCGGTCTCCGCGGTCCCGGTCATGCCAGCCAGCTTCTCGTACATCCTGAAGTAGTTCTGGAAGGTGACCGTGGCGAGGGTCTGGTTCTCCCGCTCGATTCGGACCCCCTCTTTGGCCTCCACCGCCTGGTGCAGCCCGTCGGACCAGCGACGGCCCGGCATCAAGCGGCCGGTAAACTCGTCCACGATGAGAACCTGACCGTCCTTCACCATATAGTCCACATCTTTTTTAAAGAGGGCGTGGGCCCGCAGCCCTTGGTTCACGTGGTGGAGGGTCTCCATGTGGATCGGATCGTAGAGGTTATCGACCCCGAGGAGCTGCTCGCACTTGGCGATGCCGGCTTCAGTAAGCGAGACGGTCTTGGCCTTCTCGTCCACGATGAAGTCGCCGGCGCGCACGCTCTCGACCTCTGAGAGCTTCTCGGTCGTGATCGTCGCCGCGCGCTTGAGCTTGGGAATGATCCGGTCGATCTTGTAGTACTTGTCCGTGGACTCCTCGGCCGGACCCGAGATAATCAGCGGGGTTCGGGCCTCGTCAACCAAAATGGAGTCCACCTCGTCCACGATCGCATAGTGGAGCTCGCGCTGGACTTGGTCCTCAAGGGAGAGGCACATGTTGTCCCTGAGGTAGTCAAATCCGAACTCGTTGTTGGTGCCGTATGTGATGTCGGCAAGGTAGGCCTCGCGGCGGGAGCACGGCCGAAGCGCGGCCAGCCGCGGATCAGTGGTCTGAAACGTCGGGTCGTATCGGTACGAGACCGCGTGCTGGATCACGCCGACCGACAGCCCCAGGCTGTGATAGATCGGCCCCATCCATTGAGCGTCACGCCTGGCCAGGTAATCGTTGACCGTCACCACGTGGACGCCGCGCCCGGTGAGGGCGTTCAGGACCGCGGGGAGCGTCGCCACCAAGGTCTTCCCCTCACCCGTGGCCATCTCGGAGATCTTGCCTTCGTGGAGCACCATGCCCCCGATCAGCTGGACATCGAAGTGACGCATCTCGACCGCGCGCTTCGCGGCCTCACGCACCAGCGCGAAGACCGGGGGCAGGAGATCGGCCAGCTCGGCGCCGCCGGCGATCTGCTCTCGAAACTCCAGCGCCTTTTTACATAACGCATCGTCGCTCAGGCGCTGCATCTCAGGCTCCAAGCCGTTGATCTCCTCCACGAACGGACTCAGACGCTTGACATCGCGCTCGTGCTTGGTCCCGAAAAGCTTTCTCAGCAGAGGGGCAATCATGGGCTGACTCGTGCGGCGGGGGTTCTTCTCATCGTAGCTGTGATCAATTGTACACCAAAAGCTAACAACCACCGCCTTTAAGGCGGTGGCTTAACGATGGGGTCGATTGAGTTCGACTTGGCACCTCAAAGCCACAGTGGTCGGTCCATCTTCAGTGGCGAACCCCCGACTTTAAGTCGCGGATATTCCGCTTTCGTCCCACTGCGAGGACTTCAAGAATCCTCACTTCAACTGAAGGCGAGGGGGTTTCCACTTCCTCGGATTAAACTCAAAACCCCCGATCTTCGTGGGACCGGGGGTTTTGAGACCAAGCGACTTGAGTTACAGCTTTACAACTTTGGTGGCTTGGAGTCCTTTCGGGCCTTGGGTGAACTCAAATTCGACTTGTTGGCCTTCGGACAAGGTTTTGAAACCCTCACCTTGGATAACCGAATAATGGACGAAGACGTCCTCTCCATCCTCCTGCTCAATGAACCCGTACCCCTTTGCGTCGCTGAACCACTTAATCCGGCCGATTTTTCCCATCCTTAGAAACCCTCCTCCATTGGCCCAATCGTTTGGGGAAAAATTCGGGTCAGATTATAAATCTGGTGGGTCAGGTGTCAAGAAAAAAATACCGTAAACTAAGTGTAGAATTGGCTAGCCCCCACCTTTTTAACCTCCCTTCCGGGCTTTGCTGGTCGTGAGAAGTTCCTTCGCGTGGCGACGGGTGGTCTCGGTCACCCGTTCTCCCCCAAGCATTCTCGCTATTTCCTCGACTCGAGCGGTTTTGGCGAGTGGGGTAACCTCGGTCCTGCTCCGGTTGCCGCTACGGACTTTCTCGATCTTCAGGTGGTGGTTGGCATAGGAAGCAATCGGTGCAAGATGAGTCACACAGATCACTTGATGGTCTTCAGAAACTTGTCGAAGCTTTTGACCCAGCACATCCGCCACACGCCCCCCAATCCCGGAGTCCACCTCGTCAAATATGACCACAGGGGTGGCGTCTGAAGCGGCAAGGATCGTCTTAAGCCCGAGCGCGGTACGAGCAAGCTCACCGCCCGATGCCACTCGAGCGAGCGGCTTGGACGGCT
>DATEAO010000072.1:0-9510 GCA_035288345.1 Candidatus Methylomirabilota bacterium
CGATCCTGATCATGCGCTCGGAGAGATTGGCCGCGCGCTCGCCTCAGGGGGGCGCGCCGTCGTTACGGTCCCGAATCTGGCGCACTGGCGGTATCGGCTCGACCTGCTCAGAGGGCGGGTGCCGCCGCCAGCCGCCGACAAACGGCATCTCCACCAGTTCGATCGCAAGCTGTTTACGGACGCTATCGAACGAGCCCGCCTTCGCCTCGCGGCCATGACTGGGCATGGCGTACGCTCGAAAAATCTCGCGCGCAGCCGCCCGGAACTCTTTAGCGACATCCTTATTGCTACGGCCGTTAAAGTATGATCCTCCCTCAGCCTGACCCGGCTAGGACCGCCTAGGAGGCGCATGAACAGTCTGACGAAAACGCCGGTGTTGTCTCGCACGTCCGGCTCGCTGCCCTTCAACCGGGCTCGGTACCTCCGCGCGGTTCGCAGCTACATTCCGCTGCGCTTTGAAATGATCGAATCCAGCCTCGCCCGTCGGTTTCGAGCTCCGACACACCATGTGCTGAAGAATCGAGACCGCCTTTACACCGCCTTGCGCTCGGCGTTTCGGTACTTCCCGACCGAGCCATTCACCATCGCTGACATCGGTGTCTATCCCGGAAGTCTGCTGAGGCTCCTCCGGGCATTTCTCTCCGAGGAGTGCCAGTTCATCGGCATTGGCCTGATGATCTCAGACGACTTTCGAAGAGCAATGGCGGAGAGTTGCGGAGCCGAGATTCTCACGGCGAACCTGGATCCTCGGAATGAACAGCTCAAAGGGAAAGGCTATCCCGCGCGCATCCCACTCGATGACAGGAGCGTTGATTTTGCCTTTGCCCTCGAAATCATTGAGCATATGGTCTCCCCTGTGCATGTTCTTGAGGAAGCCTTCCGCATCCTCAAGCCTGGCGGGCATCTGCTGATCACGACCCCGAACGTCACGAGGATCGGCAACGTCTTCAAGCTTCTTGTGGGTCGGTCGAACTTTGATCGGCTGACTCCGATCGACTACTGGAATGAAGACGATGAATGGCGCCCCCACTTCCGCGAGTACACGTTGCCCGAAATCGCCGGGCTGTTCCGGAGGGCCGGCTTCGAAGTGGTCGAGCAGCGCCAGTATATCGGCGAGGACACGCACGAGAACGTGAAGTCAACCCTCCAGCGGCTGATCGACCTGGCCAAGATCCCTTTCTACATCGTTCCTCATTTTAGAGGCAGTCTCCTGGCCGTCGGGCGGAAACCTGCCGGGCCTTGATCCTGACTATGGGAGGTTCGGAAGGGGGTCTCCAGGTCTTCTTTTCAAGATCATCCTTCGCTGATAGACTATGTAAGAGACTGGAGGACAGTGATGAGCGTAAAGGAAGAGCTTGCTCGGGTCATTGAACGGTTAGGTGATGAAGACGCGCTCCGCGTGATGGAGTTCATCGTGGCTCTGCGGGGGGAGGAGTCTTTTGAGCCCGGCGACCGAGAGGCCCTTGATACCGCGGCCCGAGAGGGGTACGAGCATTGGGAGCAGGTGAAGCGGGATCTCGGTCTGGATGTTCCGGACTGAAATCGCCCGAGTTGCTCGCCGTTATCTTGAACGTCTTGATAGTCCAACACAACGGCGGATTGCCACTGCCATTGATGAGATCAGTCAAAATCCCTTTGAGGGCGACGTCCGCCGTCTTCATGGCGAACCCGACCTTTACCGCAAGCGTGTCGGTGATTTCCGAATCCTTTTCCGTATTGGACGTTCCCAGCGTGTAATCCGCATCGAGGCCATTAGGCCTCGTGGCGAAGCCTACAAACCATAGGTCTCATCCCAGGAACCGCTCGGTTCTGTGCGCATGGCGTCGTAGCTGTTCCAGCCCTCAACCTCACCCACGCATGTGTTCGTCTTCGGACTTTTCTGCTCGCTGTATTTTGTTTTGACAACACGCTCCTCTTCATGATAAGAACTTTGCCGAAGTTCCCTTCTTAATAAAAGGCCAATCCTGGCGGTCCTGACAAAGTAGGATTGATTGCATAAAGTTCTGCACCTGGCCATTACTACCGTGTTTTGATAATTGTCTGATTTCGAGCGCGAACGAATTGGTTAATGGGGAGGAACGCAGATGACATATACAGCCTCGTTGCTCCGGGTGATCAACGAATGGATTTGGCCAATCGTACTCCTGGTTATATCGCTCTCCGGCTCCGTACTGATATGGTCCCCTGCGCAGGCTGGAGCACTGGCTTATGTTGCGAAAGTTTCGGGTTCAGTTGCGGTCATTGACACGTCCACCAACGCAACACTTGCCACTGTCAACGTCGGCCTCAATCCGTACGGAGTCGCCATAACACCAAATGGTAGCCGTGTGTATGTAGCGAACCCTAGCTCGGATACTGTATCGGTAATCAATACCGCGACCAACTCGGTCGTGGCGACGATCCAGACACCAGATCCTCTTACAATCGCGATCACGCCCGATGGTACCCGTGCCTACGTAACCAATAGCACCTCCGGCACGGTTTCGGTTATCAACACTACTACGAATGCGGTTGTTTCCACCTTGACACTGAGCGCATTTCCGTTCTCTGTCGCAGTGAGCCCGGACGGGACCCGCGTTTATGTTGGGGCTGCAGGGCCACAACCCGGTGTGGATCTCGGCACAGTGTACGTTTTGGATACTGCCACGCATGCCGTTGTCGGCACGGTCCAGGTGGGGTGGAGTCCTCGTGGCATTGCCATAACTCCTAATGGAGCGCGAGCTTATGTGACGAGTGATTTCGGCACGTATGGCGTATCGGTGATCGATACGTCCACCAATTCGATAGTGACGAACATTCCTGTGGGAATTGACTCGACGGGAATCGCTATCACACCAGATGGCACTCGCGCGTATGTCACGATAAGGCATAGTTCGTGCGATTGCGTGAAGGCCGTCGACACTTCAACAAATACAGTAATTGCAACCATTCCGGTTGGTGTGAATCCTCACGCTGTAGCGATCACACCCGACGGGACTCACGCATATGTAACAAACAGGATTTCCTCGAGTGTTTCAGTAATAGACACGGCGACCAACACAGTGGTAGCTACCCTGCCAATGGGGAACCAACTCGGTGGCGTCGCTATTACACCTGGCATTGTTCGTGACCTCACCGTGGCCTGCGCCGACATCAGCGTGTCGAATCCGAGGCCTGGGGTGGGCGACACCGTGCTGGTCAAGGCGCTGCTCCGCAACGTCGGCAAGGCAGAGGCCACGAACGTCGAGGCCGTGCTGACCGCGGGGGCTGAGGAAATCGCGCGGCAGACCTTTGCCAGCATTCCGGTTGGCGGTCAGGTGCTGTTGAGTGGGCTCCTCAACGTGAAGAGCGAAGGGGTGCTTCCTCTCACCGTGACGATTGATCCTGCCAACCTCGTCCCTGAAACAAACGAGAGCAACAACGTGGCCACCCACCCCCTCGTCGTCGGCCCTGAGCCCCCGAACATGATCCAGCTCACGGCTGCCCTGTCCAAAAATCCCGTGAGGCCAGGGGAAATGCTCACGCTGACAGGGCAGGCGACCTATAACCCGCTGCTCTTTGGGTCCGCATTGCCGGTCGCCGGAGGCGAGGTCACGGTGTTTATTCCCGGCCAGAACTGGCTGGAGACGGTGCGTATTCGCGACGACGGCAGCTTCACCGTTGAGATGATGGGCGCCTTTGCGGCTGGGGAATATTCGGTGGTGGTCGTGGTGAACGCCTGTGGGGTTACCGCGACGATCAATCTGCCGCTCACTGTGGATCCGCCCGTGCCCGGCGTGCCCGACCTTACCGTGCGCCTGGAGAGCATTCTCTTTCACGGGGTGCTCGACATCTTCACGGTCCCTCAAATCCTCGATGGCAGTAGCCTGACCAGCACGATCTTCGTCTTCAACGTAGGTGGTGCTGATGTCACCACACCCTTTGAGGTGCGCTTCTTCGACGTTTTCGAGGGCGTTGCCACCCAGATCTGCGGGTTGGCAGGTCAACCAGCCTGCCCCGTCGTCAACTCCGTCGCCGCGGGAGCGGCGGCATCCGTGGACTTCACGCACGCCTTTACCGGCGTGGGCTTTCACATCCTGAGGATCGCCGTGGATCCCACGAATGTCGTGGCCGAGGCGGATGAATCGAACAACATCGCCGGGCGGGGGCTGATCGTCGTCTCCAATCTGCCCGACGCCACACCGGTCGATATCCTGGTCTCTGACCCGACGCCCGTGGCCGGCAGCCTCGTCACCATCACGGCGGCGATTCAAAACAACGGCAACACCACCAGTGCTCCCGTGACCGTCACCTTCTTGGACAACGGGGGCACCATTGGCTCGAGCACGCTGTCAGGCCTCCCAGGATTTGCGGCTGTCACGACCACGTCGGTCGTCCACAGTTTTGTCACAGCCGGCCCGCACACCATTCGCGTCGAGGTCGATCCCGCGAACAGCGTGGCTGAACAGAACGAGACCAACAACGTGCTTGAACTGACAATCCTCGTGCGTCCTCCCGCGCCCGATCTCATCGTGACGAACCTGGCTGTGAGTCCAGACCCAGCAGTGGCCGGAGATCTGACCGTGTCGGCGAACGTGTTGAATGGCGGCGAGCTCGATGCTAGCGCCTCGATCCTGGCGATCAGTTTCGATGGCGTTCCAGTTGGCACCATTGCCATCCCGGCGCTCACCACAGGCGCGCAGGTGTCGGTGACTCACGCGATTGCTGGCGTCGCGGCTGGCACACGCACCGTCACCCTGGAGGCCGATGCCACGGCCGCTGTCGCAGAGGGGAACGAGAGCAACAACACTGCCACCCGCACCTTCACCGTTTTCCCAGTGCCTCCACCCGATCTGGAGATCACCGCGAATGACCTAACCGTCTCCACCCAGAACCCGCAGGTCAACGAGTCCGTCACCGTGTCCGTTCGCGTGAGGAATCGCGGCACCGGCGAGTCAGCCACTACAGGGCTTACCCTGCGAGTCGATGGCCAGGTGGTTGCCACCGCCACGATCCCTGCGCTCGCCGTCGGCGGAGACACGCTGATCCCCTTCACCATTGCGTCATCACGAGCTGGGCTAGTACTTGTGGAGGCCGAAGCCGATCCTGGCAACCTCATCGTGGAAGTGAGCGAGGTAAACAACAAAGCGAGCAAAGCCCTGGCAGTCGGCCCGTCGGCTGATCTCGCCATCGCAGCGGCCGACATTTCATTCTCGAACAACAGCCCCATCGATGGTGAGAACGTCATCATCTCCGCACGGATCCACAACCTGGGAGCCCAGGACGCGCTCGGGGTTTTCCTTGACATCTATGACGGCGATCCTACCACCGGCAGACTTATCGGCCGAGCAGGGCCCGTCGATGTCTTGATCTGTTTGGATCCCACGGTCTTTTGTCCTGAACCCACGCTCAGTGTCACCTTCAATACACGGGGGAAGCCCGGGCCGCACGAGATCGTCATTGTCGTCGATCCTGACAATACGGTTCCGGAATCCAACGAAACCAACAATCGAGCGAGTCGCTTCCTGACCGTGACCTACAACTCGTCAATTGAGCCCATCATCAACGCCGTCATTGGTCTCAACCTGCCAGCGCGGGTACCCGGGGGGAAAGGGATCGAGAATAGCTTGCTCGTGAAGCTGAACGCGGCGGTCAATCTCGCCAATGCGGGTGACAACGACGGCGCGATCGGCAAGCTGGAAGACTTCATCGCCGAGGTGCAGGCAAAGACCCAGCCGCCGGCCTCCAAGCCCCTGACCCCGGCCGAGGCCGACGGGCTCATCCAGCTCGCGCAAGACCTCATCCAGCAGCTTGGCGGGACGCCCTGACACTGCCCCAAAGGAACCGTGCTCATCAGGGCATTCGTTCCTCGCGTGAAAATGGGGCGTGTGAGGTGCTCTGGTCGGAGTAGAATAATTCAAAGAGCAGAGCTGTCCATGATGAGGAGGTATCGATGCCGAGGATCGAGGTGAATGATGAGCAGATCCTGAGCTGCCTTGATCAACTTTCTCCTGCCGCCAAGCGGGTTGCGCTCGCACGGCTAATCACAAAACTCGAGTGGCTCGATCGTTTTGTGGAGCGCAATCGGGACAAGATCGAGGGGATCTGCCGTGAGCGGGGGCTGAACTTTGCCCAACTGACTGAAGAGGAACGTGAAAGACTGGTGGACGAAATCCTTCATGAGAGCACTAGGTGAAGGTTGTCCTGGACACGAATATCCTTGTCTCAGGGTTACTGTGGCGAGGAGCTCCTTACCGGTGCCTCTTGGCCCTCCGGGCCGGGTTGGCTGATCTCATTCTCTCGCCGCCAATCCTGGATGAGTTCCGCAACGTGTTAGTCGGGAAATTTCGGCACACGACTGCGGAAGCCGAGGAAGCTGTTGCATTCGTGAGGGAGTCTGCGACATTGATCGACATCCCTGGCACACTACGGATCGTAAAGGATGACCCGGAAGACGACAAATTCATCGAAACCGCACGGATTGCGGGCGCAGATTACATTGTCTCCGGTGATCACCATCTTCTGGCTCTTGGCAAGGAGGCGGGGGTCACAGTAATTGGAGCCCGTGACTTTCTCAGCATCTTAAGTGGCGTCTCTGAGTCGTCCGAATAATAGGGTCGAGGTCAGGGCCAAAAGCCAGCCGCCCGCATCGAAGGCGCTGACCCAGGCGGAGTCCGACGCGCTTGTTAGGCAAGCGCAGGATCTCATCCAACAACTTGGCGGATGAACCCATGATGTCGGTCGGCCCATAGGCCGCGGGCTTCTGGCGGTAAAGGCGGTCGTCACGGGTGCCCGTGGTGACCGCCGTCTTGTAATGGCGTAGCGACTTTCCAGTGAATTTTCGGTTTTCCTCGAGAAACCTTCTCATTTGAAGCCTCAGCAGTCCCTTCTGCTAGGATAGGCTTGATGCCTCCCTGGGCAGGTGAGCCTCAAGCGGCCGGGAATTGATGGCGGTACGCTCCGTTCTCCATGTGGCGGGATCGGCGGAGTGGGCGGGGGGGGAGGTCTATCTCCTTCAGCTCGCTCAGGCGCTGGACCGCTCGCGCTTTCGCTTGAGCGTGGTGGCGCCCGGTGACGGCCCGCTGGTGGGACGGCTTCAGGCGATGGGGGTGCCGGTCTTCGTGGTCCCGATCGCTGAGCACCTCTTGAGCCTGCCCGCGCTCATGGCACTGACGCGGCTCCTGAAGAGAGAGCGCCCCCATCTGGTCCAGTCGCACGGCGCGCGCTCCAACTTCTACTCGAGACTCGCCTGCCGTTTGGCCGGTATCCCGCGATGCGTTTCCACCGTGCACAACTCTCTCTACGACTACCCGGTCTCACCGGGGAGACGAGTGCTCTACCTCACACTTGATCGCCTCACTACGCCGCTGGCTGACACGATCATCTGCGTGGCCGAGAGCCTCGCGCGAGACCTGATTGAGCGAAGCAGGGTCCCGGCTCGGAAGGTGGTGGTCATCCAGAACGGGGTGGATCTCACTGTCTTTCATCCCGACCGTGGGGATGGCTCGAAGATCCGAGAGGAGTTCGGGCTGGGAGAATCCCCGGTCATCGGGATGGTGGGGCGCATGACGCCTCAGAAGAACCACTCGGATTTTCTCAAGGCGTTGGCCCGTGTGAGAGGAGCGATCCCTCAGGTCCGTGCGCTAATCGTCGGCGACGGGCCGCTTCGTCAGGAGATCGAGCGCGAGGTCGCTCACCTTGGCCTTGAAGCAGTCTGTCGCTTCGCCGGCGTGCGTCAGGATATCGCCGACTGCTACGCGGCGATGGACGTCGTAGTCCTCTCGTCAGTCTCGGAAGGGTTCCCGTACGTCGTCCTCGAGGCGCTCGCCATGGCGCGCCCCCTCGTGGCGACGTCCGTGAACGGTGTGCCCGAGATCGTGGATGACCGGTTGAACGGCCTGCTCGTCCCACCCCGGGAGCCCGCAGCGTTGGCTGATGCGATCCTCGCACTGCTGAGAGACCCTGACTGCGCGCGAGCGCTCGGCCAAGCCGGGCGGAAGCTCGTGGAGAGCCGATTTTCCCTCGAACGAATGATCCACCGCCTGCAGTCCCTCTATTCGGAATCGACCACATGAAGTTCTTTGTACCTTCCACGCTCTCCCCTCACCCTCCCCTCTCCCCCGGTGGGGGAGAGGATCAAGGAGAGGGGGCCTTACGCTTCACGCGATTCTTCCCCCTCACCCTGCCTCTCCCGAGCGGGGAGAGGAGAAGAGGAGAGGGGCGTCATCAGGATATTGAGGGGGTCGGAACGCTTCACACTTCACGCTTCACTCTTCACTGTCTTTCAAGATGTGCGGCATAGCAGGGATCGTCGGCGCCCCGGTCGATAGCCGCCTCCTCAGAGCGATGGCGAGGATCCAGGCCCATCGTGGTCCGGATGAGGAAGGGGTCTATCATGATAAGGACGTTGGGCTGGCATCGCGCCGCCTGAAGGTGATCGACCTGGCTGGCGGCCAGCAGCCTATGACCAACGAGGACGAAAGCGTCAGGCTCGTCTTCAACGGCGAGATCTACAACTTCAAGGAGCTCCGCGCGCGTCTCGACGCCAAAGGCCATCGCTTCAAATCGAAAAGCGACACCGAGACGATCGTTCATCTCTACGAAGACGAGGGTGACAGTTGCGTGCGTGAGCTCGAGGGAATGTTCGCGTTTGCGCTCTGGGACGCCCCACGCCAGCGGCTGCTTCTGGCCCGCGACCGCATCGGAATCAAGCCGCTCTACTACCGGATCGCCGATGGCCGGCTCGCATTCGCCTCCGAGCTGAAAGCCCTGCTGCTCGATCCGGCCTGTCCGCGGGAGGTGAGCCTGAGAGCGCTCGAGCTGTATCTGGCCTTCCTCTATATCCCGTCGCCTCTCACGATCTTCTCGGGCATTCAGAAGCTCGAGCCAGGCCACTACCTGGTCTTCGAGAACGGCCGCGCCACGCTCCGCCCCTATTGGGAGCTCCCGGGGAATGAGCGCCAGCTCACCGATCGACAGGAGATCCTCTCAGAGCTGGAGGGTTTGCTCGGTTCGGTGGTCGGGCAGCATCTCGTGAGCGACGTGCCCCTCGGCGTCTTCCTCTCGAGCGGCCTCGATTCCTCCACGCTGGTGGCCTTGATGCATCAGACCGGGGCGCGGGGGACCAAGACATTCACGCTCGATTTTACGGAAGGGTCGTTCAGTGAGGCCGCGGGGGCGCGTCTCGTCTCCCGGCGGTTCGGCGCTGAGCATCGTGAGCTCATGGTTCACCCTCACGTGGTCGATCTGCTCCCCAAACTGGTCTGGCACCTGGATGAGCCCCTCGGCGACTCCTCGCTCATCCCGACCTATCTCGTCGCGAGCTTCGCGCGACGCGAAGTGACCGTGGCCCTGTCGGGGATCGGCGGTGACGAACTATTCGCGGGATACCCGAGGTATCTCGGCGCGAAACTCGCCAGGCGTTACGAACAGCTCCCCCTGTTTGTGCGTCAGCAGCTCGCCCACCTTGCGCGCTTCATTCCCGACTCCTCCCGGAGTGATAATCCCACGGGCAGGGTGCGCCGTTTTCTGCAAGGGGGCATCCTGCCCGCG